>DATLQW010000041.1:0-8721 GCA_035535035.1 Acetobacteraceae bacterium | reverse complement strand
GGCAGGTCCGGCCGGTCGTGCCACCAGGATGGCAGCCGGGAGCGGCCCGAGCATGTGGCGAGCATGCGCTCGAGCATGAAGCGGATGACCAGCGCGAGGAGATGGGCGACCCACTCGGGCAGGAGCGCGGGCGCGTCCGGGGCGGCCCGATCCGCATCGGGGGCACAGGCGTCGGCCGGAGTCGTGAGTGGATCGTGCATCATGGCGGGAGGGATAGAGGGTGGCCTTTCGTGGCGGGTTGCGTCGTGCGCATGGCGTCTAGCATGGCGGGGGGTGCGTGTCAAGGAAAATAACGTGGTGTGTCAGAGATACGCACGCGCGCCGCGGCTGTGGCGAGGCTCACCCGGTGGATCGGTTCGCGCGGCGGTCCGGGCAGAGCGGCCCGGTGGATTGGCCCGGCGGATTGGTTCGCGCGGTGGCCCGGGCAGATCGGCCCGGTGGATCGGTCCGGTGGATCGGTCCGGTGGATCGATTCGTGCGGTGGCCCGGGCAGATCGGGTGGTTTCCACAGGTACTGCCGGTGTTGCCGGAGCGAGCGGTTCAGAGATCGACCGCAGGATCAGTGACGGGCGGCAGTAGCGCCCTGTCGGACTTACCGGCCGTGCGGGTCTCGATGCGGCCGTGACCCGCATCGACCGCAGGATCGGCTGTACTGGCCTGGCACTCCGGATCGTCGAGAAACCGGACCATGTCGGCATGCAGTGTGCCCCGGTCGCCCGTCGGCGGGCGCTGTAGCGCAACGCCGGGCGAGGCTGCCGCGGGGCGGCCGGATCACCCTCGCCCTCGCACCGCTGCCCTCGCCGCTGGCGCGTCGCGACCTCATCCGCTTCGCGGGCGAGATCAGGTTTCCAGCCAGCGCGCGGCGGCGGCGTAGCCTGCGCGCTGCGCCGGAGGCGCGGCACGGGTAGCGGTTTCATGGGCAACCATGTCGGCCACCACGTCGCGTCTGCCGGCGCGCATCGCCGAATCGATCAGGATCTGCATGAACAGATCGCGCTGCGCATTGCTGCCGCCGAGCAAGCGGATCTGCTCCCGACGCGGTGCCAGCAGATCGACCACGCGCGCATGTTCTGCCCGCCTGTGCGCCAGCGCCGCCTCGCAGACCGGAATGACGACATCGGCGATCGCCGGCGCGGTCCATAGCGTGCGGTCCGCGGTCCGCTCGCGCAGCGCGGCGAGGAAGCGCGCCGCCGCGGCGTCCCGCCCGGTCGCCGCCAGGGCCAGCATCAGATGCGGCACCAGCAGCAGATGCCCGACATCGCCGATGCGCGCCTCCGCCTTGTCCGCCAGTTCCTGCCAACGGTCGCCGGCCGGCACACCCAATTGCTCCAGGCGCCACAGCAGCGACGCAGCGTTCTGCAGGTCGTTGTAATGGTCCGGCGCCGCCCGGGTCATCGGCGCGGCGAGATTGCGGATGTTCGCGTCGTAGCTTGCCAGCACCGCGTCGCGGTCGCCGAGGTCCAACTGCATCAGTGCCCGGTGCCACCATAAGTGGTGCACCAGGTTGTTGCCGAGATGCCAGTGCGGCACCTGGGCCGCCAGCCAGTCACGGCCTTCGCCTGGGCGGCAGTCCATCTCCAGCACGTGCGCCTTGACGTGGTGCGCGAAGAAATTCGCCGGGTCGTGCGCCAGCGCCGCGTCCACCGCGCGTTCGGCGCCGGCGTAGTCGCCGGTCTCCTCGTGCGCGAAGGCCCACACCGTGTGGAAACAGTCATAGCCTTGCATGTTTGGCGACCAGGCCGGCGCCAGCCGGTCCGCCTGCGCCAGTACTTGCTGGGTCTGGCCATGGCGAAACCAGGTCGTGTCGCTGATACGCACCGCCAGCAGGTCGGTGGGATGCGCGTCGAGAAGCTGCCGCCAGATCCGGAACGATTGATCCAGCGCGCCGCTTGCCCAGGCAGCGCAGGCGGCCAGATGCATCTGTTCGCGCGGCGTCGCCTGTGCCGCGCCGGCCGCTGCCTTGGCCAGGGCGGCGGCGACGGCGGCGTCATTGGCGGGGTTGGACGCCGACAGCAGCAGGTAACCTTTGAGGACATGGCCCATGACGAAGTCGGGGTCGGCGGTAAATGCGCCGGTCACCAACGCCAGCGTGTCGGCGTGGAATTTCAGATAGTGCTCCACCGCGCGGTCGAACAATGCGGCGGCTGCCGCGCTGTCGGTGGTCATCGGCAATCCGCGTTCGTCGCGTTGCATGGGCGAACCCTCCCGATCCGGCCATTGTAACCTGCTTGCCGCCGTCCGACACCCCTTCGCCGCTGCCCTTCGCCGCGCCGGCCATCCGTTCGCCGCCATGACCGGCAATGACGGGCGCGCGGTCCAGTGCGTGGAAGGCAGCGCAGAACGGCAGTTGTCGCAGCGCCGCGGCTCCCGCAAACTGGCGACACCAGTATGGGGAGGTTCACATGGAAGTCCGTCTCGATGGCCGCGCGGCCATCATCACCGGTGCGAGCAAGGGGCTCGGCCTGGCGATGGCCAAGGAGTTCGCCGCGTCGGGTGGCGATGTCGCCATCCTCGCGCGCCGGCCGGAGGTGCTGGAGGAAGCCAAGGCCATCGCGTCGGCCGGCGCCAGCGGCCGGGTTGCCACGTTCGTCTGCGACGTATCGAAGGCCGACCAGATAGAGAAGACTTTTGCTGATGTCGTCTCGACCTTTGGCAAGGTGGACATTCTGGTCAACAACGCGGGCATCTCGCGCGCCATGCCGTCGGAGCAGATTACCGACGAGTTGTGGCGGGACGATCTGGAGCTGAAGCTGTTCGCAGCGATCCGGCTGAGCAGACTGGTGTGGCCGGGCATGAAGCAGCGCAAGTGGGGCCGCATCATCAACGTGCTGAACACCGGCGCCAAGGTACCTCGGGCGAACGGCGCGCCCACCGCGGTGTCGCGCGCGGCGGGCATGGCGTTCATGAAGGTGCTCGCCGGCGAGGGCGCGCCGCACGGCATTCTGGTGAACGGCATGCTGGTCGGGCTGATCGATTCCGACCAGCATGTCCGGCGTCACGAGCGCGAGGGCTCCAACGTGTCCTACGAGGAGTTTCGTGCGAAGATGGGCGCCAACGTGCCGTTGGGCCGGGTCGGCAAGGCGGAGGAGTTCGCCGCGATGGCCTGCTTCCTGTGCTCCGATCTCGCCGGCTTCACCACCGGCACAGCGATCAACATGGATGGTGGTGCCTCGCCTGTGGTGTGACGCCGCGCATTGCCTCTCCCGCCGCGCGGGAGAGGCAGCAAGGGGGTGGGCGATGGCCAAGATCATTCCGGTGGCGACGTTCGATTGCGTGGTGTTCGGCGCTACCGGCGACCTGACGCTGCGCAAGTTGCTGCCGGCGCTGTACTATCGCTCGCTGGATGGCCAGATGCCGGCGGATTCGCGCATCATCGGCGCCGCCCGTTCCGACGTTGGCGGCGACGAGGGCTTTCGCAAGCGCGCCGCGCGGGCGCTGGAGGAGCACGTCGCCGCCGCCGACCTCAGTCCCGCCGCGGTCGAGCGCTTCTGTGCCTGCCTGCACTATGTCCGCCTCGACGCCACGCAAGCCGACGCCGACTGGGGCGCATTGCAACAGCTTCTCGATCCGGCGCGGGTGCGGGTGTTCTATCTCGCCACGTCGCCCGACCTGTATGGCGCGGTCTGCCGCAATCTCGGCGGTGCCGGCCTGGTGACGGCCAGGTCGCGCGTAGTGCTGGAAAAGCCGATCGGCCACGACCTTGCTTCGGCGCGTGAGGTCAACGATCGCGTCGGCGAGGTGTTCACCGAGGCGCAAACATTCCGTATCGATCACTATCTCGGCAAGGAGACCGTCCAGAACCTGCTGGCGCTGCGCTTCGCCAATTCGATCTTCGAGCGGCTGTGGAACACCGATGTCATCGACCACGTGCAGATCACCGTCGCCGAGACGGTTGGTCTGGAAGGCCGCGGCGGCTATTTCGACCGGGCCGGCGTGCTGCGCGACATGGTGCAGAACCACTTGCTGCAGTTGCTGTGCCTGATCGCCATGGAGCCGCCGGTCTCGCTGGAAGCCGATCGGGTGCGCGACGAAAAGCTGAAGGTGCTGCGCGCGCTGCGGCCGTTCGAACCGCACGAGGCCGCTTCGCTGACCGTGCGCGGCCAATACTCCCAGGGGGCGATCGACGGGCGGCCGGTGCCAGGCTACCTCGCCGATCTGGGCAGCGAGGAACCCAGCGGCACCGAAACGTTCGTCGCATTGAAGGCGGAAGTGCGCACCTGGCGCTGGGCCAACGTGCCGTTCTACCTGCGCACCGGCAAGCGGCTGCCGAAGAAGGTCTCGGAGATCGTCGTGCAGTTCCGGGCGCTGCCATTTTCCATCTTCCCGCCGGAGGCCGCGGAATGGCAGCCGAACCGGCTGATCATCCGGCTGCAGCCGGAGGAAGGCATCCGGTTGGAGATGATGACGAAGGATCCGGGTCCTGGCGGGTTGCGGCTGTCGCCGACCGGACTGGACATTCGTTTCGATACAGCGTTTAATATCCGGTTCCCTGATGCCTATGAGCGGCTGCTGATGGATACGGTGCGCGGCAACCCGACGCTGTTCATGCGGCGCGACGAGGTGGAAGCCGCATGGGCCTGGATAGAGCCGATCCTGGAAGCATGGGGCAGCCGCCCCGATCACCCGCGGCCCTATTCCGCCGGCACCTGGGGTCCGACCGCATCCATCGCCCTGATCGAGCGCGACGGGCGGACGTGGCACGAAGACCTCGGCTGAGCTACGGGACGGGCGCATCGGCTTGTGGTTCCGGGTCGCGCACTACGCCGTGCGCATCGACATCCACTCGAACGACCGGCCCCTCGCGGGGCCCCGGATATCTGTCGGCGCAAGATGGACGTGTCACCCATAACCGGCGGCCGTCGCTTCGCTCGCCGCCACCAGCCGGCGGCGGTGTTCGTCGAGAAACGGCGGCAGTGCCGTACACCGCGCGTTGATCGCCACGCTACCGGCCACGGAACCAGGCCAGCCACGGAACCAGGCCAGCTGCAGAACCAGGATCGAGTGCCACCGCCGCGCGTCGCACCGGCGATCAACCGGTCGTTCGTTGCGTTTTGTGAGGGCTGCGTTTCTCTCCCATCCGGGTCGGCTATTGCGTCCCAGACCCATGCCGTCTGGGGACCGGGAGACCCTCACCCGCGGCTTGCGGCGCAACCCATCGGCAGGCGGCAGACGCTTTCGTGCTGTCACGTCACGATCGCCGGGACAGGGTAGGACGTCGCCCTGCCGGGCAGCCAGCGCAGGCTGCCGGCCGTGCCGCATGACGTGCAGGCCGGATGCCAGGCGGCATGAGGGGCGCCGCACTCGGCACAGCGCCATTCCGGGTCGGCATCGGCCGCGGCGGCCTGGCGCAGTGCGTCGCGCTGGGCGAGTTGGCCGGACTCGGCGGCACCGTGTTCGGCTTCCTCGATTTCCGCCAGCAGCAGCCAGAGCCGCCGCTGATTGAGGCCGGCGTCGCGGGCGAGCGTGGCCTGATGGCGTGCCTCGCCGGTCAGCCCGGCGTCCAGCGCGGTGCGGGCGAGCAACAGCCGGGTTTCCGGGTGGTCGGGGTTGGCCTCGGCCAGACGCTGCGCCGCCTGGGCGCGGGCCAGCTTGCCGGTGAGCGGGGCGAGCGCGAAGGCCGCCAGGTCGGGATGCGGCTCGATCGACCAGCTATGCCGGATCACCGCCTGGGCACGGGGCTCGCGCCCGCCGGCGCGCAGGCGCGTCGCGTAGGCGAAGGCGGCCGGCGCCAGGCTGGAATCCGCCTTCCAGGCCTGCCGCGCCAGTTTCGTCGCGCGCACCGGGTCCTGCTCGGCGCCCGCCGCCGCCGCGGCCAGGGCGGCCCGCGCCGGATCGTCCTCGGCGAGGTCGAGCGCCTCGGCCCAGCGGCCGGCGCGGATGGCCAGCCGGGCCCGCTGGTGGCGCAGCCATTCGGCGCCGGGACGGGCGGTTTCCGCCTGACGGGCGAGCGCGGCGGCCTCGGTCCAGTCTTGCCGGGTCAGCGCCTGCCGCAGCAGGCCGCGATAACCGAGGAAGGCGGCGTCGGGGCGGTCCGCCAGGCGGCGGAACGCCTCCTCGGCCTCGTCGTCGCGGCCAGCCAGGCGGCCGGCCTCGGCCGCGAGCAGCAGGGTTTGCGGGGTGTCGCCGAGCCATCGGCGGGCGCGGTCGGCCTCCCGGCGGGCGTCGGCCTTGTCGCCGGAGGCCAGCGCCAGCAGCGCCCGGCTGACGGCTATGTCGCCACGCCGGCGATCGCGCTCGGCGTCCCAGCGCGCGGCGAGCAGCGGCAGCCGCAGCATCGCGCCGAACAGGCGGAGCAGGATGTAGAGCACCGCAAAGAGCAGCAGCAGGCCGAGCGCCGCGACCGGGGTGGCCATCTCGACGGTGGTTGCGCCGAGCTGGGCGGTGACGCGGCCGGGCAGTCCGGCCAGCGCCCAGGCGACGGCGAGCGTCACGAGGCTCGCGGCCAAAAAATAGAGAACCCGCCGCATCAGGCGTGCGCGGCCATGGCGGCCAATCCAGCGCGGGCCGCGAGCAAGGCCCTGGCGTCGGCGAGCCAGGCGGCCATCGCCGCCGCGGCCGGACCGGACAGGCTGGAGGCTGCCGCCACCGCGCCGGCCAGGTCGCCCGCCTCCAACGCCGTGCGGGCGCGGGCCAGCACGCCGGCGGCGGGGTCGCCCAACAGCACCCGATCGCCCTGCCGCACGGTCACCAGATCTTCGGCGTGTGCCAGGACCCGCGCGAGGAACGGTTTTCCGCCCATGTCCGGCCGGCTGGCGGCCAATGCGGCGGTTTCGGCCCGCGGGAAGGCCAGGCGCAAGGACGCCTCGGTCGGCGGGTTGGCGGCGGCGAAGTGCGCCACGGCGGGGGGCGCGTTCGGCAGGTCGCCAAGCGGTTGGCCGGCGGACAGTGCCGCCTCGGCCGCCTGGATGCGGGCGAGCCGCGCAGCCTGTTGGGCTGCGGCGGTCACCTGGGCGATGGCGTGTTCCACTGTGGTCAGGCGGGCCTCGTCGGCGTCCAGCCGGCCGATGAGGCCGCTCTTGGTGCTCTGGTCGTGTCCGGACAGCGCGTCCACGCGGGCGGACAATGCATCCAGCCTGGCGGCGAACCGGCTGTCGTTGGCGATCTGCTTCTCCAGCGCGGCGACGCGGGTTTCCAGCGGCGCGAGATCGGGCGCCGCGCGCTGCTCCAGCGCCGTCACGCGGGCGGTCAACGGGCCGAGATCCACCGGCCCCGGCGGTCGCTGCTCCAGCCGGGCGACGCGGTTCTCCAGGGGTTGCAGATCGGTCGCGGGCCGGAGTTGCTGGGACCACCAGCCGACGAAGCCGATTGCGCTGGCCAGGACGAGGAAGCCAAGCCCGCACAGCCATGGCAGCACATTGCGTGCCGGGCGCGGCTGAGGCAGGGGTGGTGCCGCTTGCTCCGGCGCGTCGGGCGCCGGGTCGGCGGGTTGCGGGGCGTCGGGTACGGTCATCGCAGCAGCGCGAGCATCTCGTCCTGGGTAGGCCGGGCGGCGACGCGGACGCCGCGCCAGGGCAGCGCCTCTAATGCCACGGCGGTGGGGCGGCCGATAGAGATGGCGTCCACGCCGGCCAGGGTCTCGGCCAGTCCGGCGCGGCGCACCAACCGGACGAACTGGCGCGCGGTCTCGGCCGAGAAAAACAGTGCGGCGCGCACCTGGCCGGCGCGCAGAGCGGCGGCGGCGGGTGGGGCGAGCGTGCGTGCGGGCAGGGCCGCATAGACCGTGCGGCGGATCACCCGATAGCCGGCCTGGCGCAGCGTCGCTTGCAGGGCCAGGCCCTGCAAGCGACCGGACGCCAGCAGCAGCGTGCCGTCTTTCGGCTTTTGGTGGCGGGCGACGAGCGCGGCCAGGGCCTCGGCGTCGCCGGCGGCGCTGAGGACCTGGAGGAAGCCGGCCGCGCGCGCGCGCTCGGCGGTGGCGTCGCCAACGCAGAGCAGGCGGGTGGTGCGGTAGGCGGGCGGGAGGGCATCGACGGCGTTGCCGCTGGCAACCAGCACCGCGGCGAGCGCGGCCGGGGGCGGCAGGCATGCCGGGGTCGGACGGATGCGGATCGCAGGGGCCAGGACCGGCACGAACCCGAGCGACGCCACGCGCGCGGCGGTGTCGCTGGCGCCGGGTTCGGGGCGGGTGACCAGGACGCAGGAACCGGCGAGGGAGAGCACCTGGCGGGAGGCTTCGGCGGCCACGGCCCGCCTCGCATGGGGCGCCGTCACGGCGGCGCGGTCGGGATGGTGGCCAGCGGCCTGAGCCGGCGCCCGTCGCTTTGCATGGTGTCCATCCGCGGCGACGTGACCTGGATCGCGGCCGGCGCATTGCGGCGTTGACACCGGTTTCTCACGGGGTCCGCCGGGTGGGGGGGTGTGCGCGCGCGGTTTGCTGCGCCGGCCGCTCGGCGTCCGAGGCCGCGGGTGGCCGGACGCCTGTCGGAACGCGGAAGCCCGCGCGGCGCTTGCGACAGATCGTGGCGCCCGGGCGAGGGCGGTCCGGCATCTCGCGGCAGCCTGGCATCTCGCGTGACCGCTCCTCTCACGTTCGCCGCATGTTCTATGATGGGGGCTGTCGGCCGCCGCAAGCCTATGGCATTGGCTCTTATAGCGTTTATTGTTGGTAGGGTCCCATTCCGATGGCCCCGAGGATCATAGCGGTCGCCGTGGCGTTCTGTCCCAACGCCTCCAGGGTCCGGCGCCAGCCGAGATAGTTCGGCAGGTTTTTCGTGGCGACGC
>DATLQW010000040.1:0-39900 GCA_035535035.1 Acetobacteraceae bacterium | reverse complement strand
AAGGGCGTTCAAAGGCTCCAGGAGGAAGCAGATCAGCAGGGCGAGCCAACGGGCGAGCCATTCCGCCGAGCGTGCGGACGCGTCCGGCCCGGCCCGATCGGTATCGGGGGCGTAGGCTTCGGCCGGAGCGGTGAGTGGGTCGCGCATGGCGGGCGGAGGAATACGCCAGGAGGGAGGAGCGTGTCAAGCATTATTTCCTGGTGTTAGGATGATTAGCTCCTGGGTGGTATGTGCGCCACGGCTGCGGCGACGGCTGCCCGGGCGAAGGGCGCGGCGCGGTTCGGTCGTTTCGGGTAGTCTTGTCGTTCCGCCGGATACACAATGTCATTGCGAAGCGACGAAGCAATTGCGCGCCCGGGGGGCGTGCCTCCATAGGCGGGGGATTGCTTCGTCGCTTCGCTCCTCGCAATGACACTGCGATGTCGCAATGACACTGCGATGTCGCGATGACAGCGCGATGTCGCGATGACATGCTGCTCGGTTCCCGCGTGCGTACGTCAGTCTTTCGGGCACCCAGTGTAATGCCAACCGCCCTTGATGGCGACCCATCGGGCGAGGCGGCGGCCCGGGCGTCATCCTCGCGATGAGCCGCGGGGAATGACGGCTGAGCCGGTGTCTCGGGCGGTCGGTGCAACAGCGAACCGTGCTTGCATGGTGTGCGAGGTTGCCGGCGCCTGTCGCGGCGGCGCCGGAACGTCGCTGGCCTACAGCAGCACCAGATCGTCGCGGTGCACGAGCTCGTCGCGGCCACGCCAGCCGAGGATCGCCTCGATCTTGTCGGAGCGGTGGCCGATGATCCGCTGCGCGTCGGCGCTGGCATAGGCTGACAGGCCGCGCGCCAAGGGGGTGCCGTCCGGACCGGCGATCACCACCGGGTCGCCGCGCTGGAAGTTTCCTTCCGCTGCCCGCACGCCGGCGGGCAGCAACGAGCGCCCGGCCTTCAGCGCGCGCGCCGCACCGGCATCCACGGTCAGTGTCCCGAGCGGCGCCAGCGCCCCGGCGATCCAGCTTTTGCGCGCCGAGCGGCCCTCCGGCGCGGGCAGGAACCAGGTGCAGCGCGCGCCTTGCGCCAGCGCGGTCAGCGGACGGTCGGTGTAGCCGCGGGCGATCGCCATGGCGCAGCCGGCCTGGGTGGCGATGCGCGCCGCCGCCAGCTTGGTGCGCATGCCGCCGGACGAGTAGCCTGGGGGCGGTTCGCCGCCCATCGCCTCGATCTCCGGGGTGACCGTTGGCACCACCGGGATGTGCTCCGCCGCCGGATCGCGGCGCGGATCGGCGGTGTACAGCCCGTCGATGTCGGACAGCAGGATGAGCTGGTCGGCTTGCAGCATCTCGGCGACGCGAGCAGCCAGGCGGTCGTTGTCGCCGAAGCGGATTTCCGTGGTGGCGACGGTGTCGTTCTCGTTGATCACCGGGATGCAGCCGAGTTGCAGCAGCGTGTTCAGCGTGGCGCGGGCGTTGAGGTAGCGGCGGCGGTCCTCGGTGTCCTCCAGCGTCAGCAGAAGCTGCGCGGCGGTCAGGCCCCGGGCGGACAGCGCCTCGCTCCAGGCCTGGGCGAGGCGGATCTGTCCCACCGCGGCGGCGGCCTGTTTCTCCTCCAGGCGCAGGCGCTTCTGGGTGAGCCGCAGCGTGCGGCGGGCCAGCGCGATGGCGCCGGACGACACCACGATTACGTCCGCGCCGCGGTGCCGGAGGTCGGCGATGTCGGCGGCGATACCGGCCAGCCAGGCGGTGCGGGGGGTGGCCTCGTCCTGGTCCACCAGCAGGGCGCTGCCGACCTTCACCACCAGGCGCTGGGCGCTGCGCAGCGTGGGCGTCATGGAGTGGTGCTCAGGATACTGCCTCGTGCGACAGTCGATCCGGATCCCAGATACGCTCAGCGAGCTGCTGATAAAGCACTTGTCGTGCATCGAGGTCGCCCTTCCGGAACTCGGCGTGAGCATGGAATAGAAGACCGCTCTCATTGATGAATTTCAAGAAGCCGGGGTTGTGGTCGTAAGCCTGCCCGTGAAGGCTTCGCGCAAGGAGGTTCTGGCTAACGTAATGCTCGCGCTTTACATCATATGGCAGATCACCATAGCTCGCATTGAAGCTCTTGGGCAACAACAGCAGGCCGCCAATACGGTTGCGGTAGTCCTGGAAATCACTCGGATGGGCAAATTCATCCGTGTGACGCTCAGGATGGTCGGCCCAAATATGCTCTATTTCGTAGCCTTTTCGGCCTCCCTGGGAGTACTCGGTGTAGCGCGACGCCTGACCAGAGCGAGTTTCAACGTAGTCTGTCATGCGTGCGAGCAGGCGATGTATCTGACGCCCGTTCATTCCATGTAGGCGGAAGCGGTCGTTGCTAGAAAATGTTTCAGTCTCCGCCTTGAGGCGATCCCCCAGGAGCGTAGCGAGATCGGCGGCACTCTTCCCCCGGATCTCCCGCATCACCAGGAACATCGCGTACTGCATGGTCGAGTAATCGATTGCTCGCCAATTCCAGATGCGCCGATGGATCAGAATATCGAGATACGCAGCCACGACTCGAATTTTTCGTAATGCGCCCGCGTTGTCGTCGATAACACAGAGCGGCGCGAGCAGAACCGGGTACTGAAGCGTGTAGTTGTGCTGGGCGTTAAAATGGACACACTCTAGACCTAGCGTCGGGTTCTCGGCTGCGCGGCGTAAACGCTCGTACCACCGGCCATAGAAAGCGAAATCACACTCAATGAAGCGGGCGTACTCGGCACTGACGCTAAGACCGAGGTGCTTCTCGTTGTCCCGAACCCAGCGGTGGAATTCCGTCCCAATCAGATCAAAGTCTAGCGGGTCCGCGTTCCGCTTGTGCTCACGAATGCTCTCTGCGTACTGGCTGCGAAGCCACGACTTGATAGCGTCGGCATCCTCGTCCTTCCCGAGTTCCACCAACATCTGGATTCGTTCCTTCCACGCGTGGTCGGCGTGCGTGCGCTTTTCTGAGTCGGAGATTTTCGCTAGCAGGTATCCTTTGAGCATGTCGGCCGGAGTGAGCGATAGTCCGCGGTCGTTCATGGTCTCGAAAATGGTGTACGCATCGCCATCGGAGTAGGCGGTTATCTCGACCAAATGAACGTTCTCTACCAACCAATCCACGAAGAAGGGCAACGCCGCACCGCTTAGCTCCTCGGGGAAATTATCCTCAAGTTCGGAATAGCGTTTGCGGATATTGATGACCGACTCCGACGCGTCGGTATCTGCGTCGGAGGGTTTACCATCCTTGTAAAGTGCTTCCATGCAGGCAGTACGCTCGTGGATGTCGAGGTTAAACGATCGCTTACCGTACTTCTGCGAAAAAATAAGGTCTGCAATCTGCCCCTTCTGCTCAGCATCCTCTAACCGATGATGGAGAAGTATCAGGAGCAATGTAAGCGTGGTGAGCCGCTGCTGGCCATCAATGATGAACTTCTGACCATCCTTGTCACTTATGATGATGGAGCCAAGGAAATAGTGGCCGTAGTCGCCCACCGCACTCCGGTCGTTGCCGGCCTCGTAGCTGTCCAAGAACTTCTCGGAAAGGTCGTTGACAAGATCTGTGACCTGCTTTTGGCGCCATTTGTAATCGCGCTGGTAAAAATCGATCGAGTACTTGCGGCCGGCAAGGAGTTCCCTGACAGTGCGACCCTTACCGTCGATCTCGCGCGAGGGACGAAGTCCGGTGGTCATACTAGAGGCTCCTGACTAAGGTGGGTGCGGTACTCTGCGATGTCGGCATTATATGTCCGTGCCACATCTGAATCAGCTATCCTTGCACTGATCTTCGGCCGCCTACCACGGAAAAGGCCAAGGGCGTGACATCGTGTCACGCCGCCTGCTCCCGCCGCGACTCCCGCACCATGGTCTGCAGCGCGCGCAGCACCTCCGGCACGCCCTGGCCGGTGACCCCCGACAGCAGCATGACCGGCCGGCCGGAGGCCTTGTGCAGCGCGGCCTGCCGCGTGGCGGCTTCGCGCGGGGTCATCGCATCCGCCTTGTTCAGCCCGATCAGTTCGGCCTTCTCCGCCAGCCCGCCGCCGTACGACGCCAGCTCCTCGCGCACCGTCCGCCAGGCCCGCACCACGTTCCCGGCCGCGCCGTCCACCACATGCAGCAGCACGGCGCAGCGCTCGACATGACCGAGGAACCGGTCGCCCAACCCGGCGCCCTCATGGGCGCCCTCGATCAGCCCGGGGATGTCGGCCAGCACGAACTCCTCCGCCGCCGACAGCCGCACCACGCCGAGCTGGGGGTGCAGCGTGGTGAACGGGTAGTCGGCAATCTTCGGCCGCGCCGCGGACGCCGCCGCCAGGAAGGTGGACTTGCCCGCGTTCGGCAGCCCGACCAGCCCGGCATCGGCGATCAGCTTCAGGCGCAGCCAGACCCAGCGCTCCTCGCCCGGCCAGCCCTTGGTCGCCTTGCGCGGCGCCCGGTTGGTGGAGGATTTGTAGTGCGCGTTGCCGAACCCGCCGTCGCCGCCGCGCAGCAACACGACGCGCCGCCCGGGCGCGGTCATGTCGGCGAGCAGGGTTTCGCGGTCGTCTGCGAGGATTTCAGTGCCGATCGGGACCTTGATGACCAGATCCGCCGCGCCCGCGCCGGTGCGGTCGCTGCCGGACCCGTTGCCGCCCTTCCTGGCGCGGAAATGCTGGGTGTAACGGAAGTCGATCAGGGTGTTCAGGGCGTCCACCGCCTCCAGCACGATGTCGCCGCCCTTGCCGCCGTTACCGCCGTCGGGGCCGCCGAACTCCATGAACTTCTCGCGGCGGAACGCCACGACGCCGTCGCCACCGTCACCGGATCGCAGATAGACCTTGGCCTGGTCGAGAAATTTCATGACACCCCAAAACGGCAACGGGGGCCGGCTGCCGCCGACCCCCGTTGCAAAGCTTTCGCGAAGGTCCGGCGCGCTACTCGGCGGCGGCCGGCAGCGGTCGGACCGAGATATGCACGCGGTCCTGCGCCTTGCGCTTGAACTCCACGTGGCCATCGACCAGCGCGAAGATCGTGTGGTCGCGGCCCAGGCCGACATTCTCGCCCGGGTGCCACTTGGTGCCGCGCTGGCGGATCAGGATGTTGCCGGCGATCACCGCCTCGCCGCCGAACTTCTTGATGCCGAGCCGACGGCCTTCGGTGTCGCGCCCGTTGCGCGAGGAGCCGCCTGCCTTCTTGTGTGCCATGACCCGTTACTCCTGCGGCGCGGTCCCGGGGTGGAAGCCCGGGGTGTGCTCCGGCGTTTCGGCCGGGGCGGTGCCCGGCTCGTCGGCCGGGTGGATGGTTTCGGGGTTTTCGCCGGAGACGATCGCCAGGGATTCGGCGGCGTCGGCGGCGGCCGGGCCGGGCTCCACCTCGTCCGGGAGTGCCGGCGCGGGCTCGAAGTGGGTCGGGTGGTCGGCGTGCGCCAGGTCGGTGGCGTGCACCAGCTCGTCCGGCATCGCTTCGACGGCTTGTGCCTCGACGGGCTGTGCCTCGGCGGCTTGTGGTTCGGCGGCTTCTGCCTCGGCGGGCTGCGCCTCGACGGCTTGTGGTTCGAGCGCCTGGACGGCTTCCGGGTCCGCCAGAGCCTCGCCGTCCCTGGCGAAGCCGGCGACGCGCAGCACGGTGACGTGCTGGCGATGGCCGTTCTTGCGGCGGCTGTTCTGCCGGCGGCGCTTCTTGAAGATGATGACCTTGTCCAGCCGGTCTTGGGCGATCACCGTCGCGGTGACCTCGGCGCCCGCCACGACCGGCGAGCCAAGCGTCAGGCCGGACCCGGTGCCCAGCGCCAGGACGTCCGTGAAGGTCACAGTGGAGCCCGGCTCGGCCTCCAGCTTTTCCACCTTCAGCACCGCGTTCGGCGTCACGCGGTATTGCTTCCCGCCGGTGCGGATCACAGCGAACATCGGTCTCGATCTTTCCAGGACAGCACGGGCCGCTGGGAAGCCCGGCGGCCGGAGAGCGGGGGTTATAGCGGGGGTGGGGCGGGAGTCAACGCGAGGGAGGCCGGAACGGGCTTGGTCGCCGGCGTGTCTCATCAGCGTCTCGTTTCGCGGTGGAGGAGACAGGCGCGGCGCGGGGTGAGGCCCCATTCAGGTGTTGGGGTGGACGGCCCCACGGCATCGCGCGCCAGATTTGGGTTGTCACCCACCAAGACCGGAGCCGCCCATGAGTGAGATTATCCGCATCGGCATCGACACGTCCAAGGCCGTCTTCACCCTGCACGGCGTGGACCAGGCTGGCCATGCGGTGTCGCGGGTCAATCCGCGCCGCGCACGGATGGTTCCGTTTTTTCCGCGAGTAGCCACGCACCGAGGTTGCCGCGGAAGCGTGCGCCGGCTCGCATCGCACGGAACCCGTCTCATGCACCGGCGGCAAAGCCGCTCTGGTGTTTGGGTGTGGATCGCGGAACCCATCTGGGCCAGCGGCCATGCTGTCGCGCCAACAGGCCGGATACATGATCGTAATCGAACCACCCGTCAGACTTCTCGTGCCTTGGCTCGTGCATCCAACGGGCCGTCCACACATGCATAGGGGTTTTGGTTGCGCGCCGATGATGCGGACCTCGGCCGGCTCGGGTGGCACTGCGGCCACCCTGTCCGGATCAGTGGCCGAACTTCGGGTCGATCTGCCAGATCTCATCGACCAGCTTGTCGCCGCGATACAGCAGCATGTAATAGACCTTCACGGTGGCCTTGCCGGTGAAGACGACATGGGCGGTGACGGTCGTGCCCTTCGGATTGCCGTGCTCGCGCAGGTCGCTCACCGAAGCCTTCAGCGGCCCAATCGCCTTGGAGAACTTGGTCCAGACGCCGGTGATCTGCCCGGTCCCAAAATAAGTGCCATCCAGCGGGCCGCCGACCCAGCTCAGCCATGGACCGGCCGCATACTGGCTGATGATCGTCGCCACGTCGCCCGAGGCGACCGCCGCGAAATGCGCGCGGGCCAGGCTGGCGTTGGTATCGGCCAGGGCGGGCGAGGCCGATGCCAACAGGGCAGTGACCAGCGCGAAAGTGGAAGCCTTCATGAAGTCTGTCTCCGTGTGGGTTGCAGGCGCGCCACAGGCAATGCTCGGCACGACCACTTCCGCCACCCGTTGGCGCTGTCCGGGTGCGGAGACGTGGTCGGATGGGTTGTCGGTCGCTACTTCGTCCCCTTGATCCGGGCGAGGTAGGCGATGATCGCGGGCACGTCCTTCGCGTCCATCGGGGCCTTGAAAGCGTGGCGCATCTTATCGACTTCGATGGCCCAGGACGCCTTGGGCATGTCCGGCTGGTTCAGCACGATGCCGGCTGAATGGCACCCAAGACAGTTCTGGTTCACGATCGAGGCCCCTACCCCTGAAAACGTGCGGGTTCCGCTCGGCAGATCGACCGAAACTGATTTGAGGGTGAACGGGGTCTGCCCGAACGCCGGGACCGCGGCCGCGGCGATCGCGACGACGCCAAACGCCGAGAGGATTCTCCACGAATGTAACACGCTCTAGGCTCCCGTCACCTGAGTGGCTTCGATGGCATTGCGCATGAATCCGGCCGGGTTCCAATTTGGACGCTCAAGTTGGGCCAGCCCGGCGGAGTTGGTGCAGCGCACCTTCAGCACTCGCGGTCCCTTGGCGGGCAGGGTGACCTGGGCCTGCCAGCGGCGGAAGCTGTATTTCCCCTCGTCCCTGCCCAATGTGGTCGGCATCCAGTTCGCGCGGTCATCAATGGAAAGATCGACGCGCGCCGATCGAAAATCGGTCTTCGACCGCGGATCGCGTCCGCCGCAAGACGGTTGCGATCAACCCCGGAGGCCACCCCATGTCCCAGACGATCGCGGCCAGGATCGTTTCGTCTCTCGTGCTGTGGCGCGGGCTTCCCGCCATGCGCGCTCTGATTCCCGGCATCCTGATCTGTGTCGTCGTCGCGGCCGCCGCCGTCGGGATGGAATACGCCGAGGCCCGCGCGTTCGGGCGCGTATGGCTTGAGGCGCTGGTGCTCGCGATCCTGATCGCGACCGCGGTGCGCAGCCTCTGGACGCAGCACCGGCGCTGGTTTCCCGGTATCAATTTCAGCGCCAAGACCCTGCTCGAAGTGGCGGTGATGCTGCTCGGCGTCTCGGTCAGCGTGCAGACCATCCTGCATGTCGGCCCCAGGTTGCCGGGACGAATCGTTGCCGTGGTGGCGGTGTCGATCACGGCAGGCTACGGGATGGGGCGGGTGCTCGGCCTGCTGCGCCGGATGGCGCTGCCGGTGGCCGGCGGCAACTCCATCTGCGGCAACTCGGCGATAGCGGAGGTCGCCCCCGTGATCGGCGCCGACAGCGACGATATCGTGTCCTCGATCGCCTTCACTGCGGTCCTCGGCGTGCTGGTGGTGTTGGGTCTGCCGCTGCTTATTCCGGTCCTGCGGCTGGCCGGCTTGCAATACCGCGTGCTCGCCGGGCTCACTGTCTGTGTCGCGCCGCAGGTGTTCGTGCTGTCGCTGCTGACCAACCGGCTGCGGGAGGAGACGGAGGAGCCGGCGCCGCAGGTCACCGCCAGAGATCGTCCCGCGCCCAACTGGCTGACGATCATCTCGATGGCAGCACTCGGGCTCGGCGTCGATGCGAAGGTGGCGGCGCAGGCCGGCGAGATCGGCCAACGTCAGCTCGGCCGCGGGGACCTGGGCGAGCATGGATTTCGCTTCCTCCCGAAAGGCGACACCCGCGTCCGTCAGCTCGATCCCGCGCCCGACCCGATGGAACAGCTTGATCGCGTAGCGGGCTTCCAGGGCGGCGATCGCGGCGCTCGCCGCCGACTGGGCCAGATCGAGCGCGCGCGCTGGCTGGGTCCCGCGCTGACGCTCCGCGACGGCGACGAAGATACGTAGCAGCTCGAGGGTCATGCGGGGCGTTTCCGTGATATCGTGCTGATCGGCAAAGAGATGTGCTCAGCCGGCGTGCGCGATGGACGCGCCCGGCGGCACGCCACGTGGCCGAACCCTCCGGCCGACCATGCGCAGCGCCCGGATGCCGAGCAGGCAAGCCACTGCCGCGGCATAGGACCAGGGCCAGGTCTCATCGGCTTTCACGAGAAGTGCGTAGTGCAGGACGCCAGCGGGTGCGACGACATAGACCAGCCGATGGAGGCGCTGCCACCGGCGTGCGCCCAGGCGCCGGATCATCCCCTTGGTGGACGTCGCCGCCAGCGGGATCAGCAGCAGGAATGCACCCATCCCGATGATGATGTAGGGTCGCTTGGCGAGGTCGGCGCCGATCGCCCGCCACTCAAGCCCCTGGTAGGCAACGAGATAAACCAGCAGGTGCAGCGCGATACAAGCCGCCGCGGACAGGCCGGTCATGCGCCGGAACCGCATCGGCCAGGACCAGCCGGTCGCCCACCGCAACGGCGTCAGCGTCAGCCCGATCACCAGGAACCGCAGCCCCCACACACCGAGTTGATCGAGCATCGACTGCACCGGGTTGGCACCCAACCGCCCCGTCGCCGCCCACCACGCGATCATGCCGAGCGGACCCAGGCACGCCGCAAGGACGAGCCACCAGGCGGCCCGCCGGCGCAGGCCGGTGGACATCAGAAATCCCTCCGCAGATCCATGCCGGCATACATGCCGGCGACCTGCGCGGCATAGCCGTTGAACAGCTTCGTCTCCCGCGGCAGCCAGTCGCCGACCGGGTGTTCCAGCCGCTGCGACCACGGCGTGCGCGAGACGTTCGGGTTGACGTTCGAATAGAACCCGTATTCCGTCGGCGCGTACGTATTCCAGGTGCTCGGTGGTTGCGCCTCGGTCAGGGTGATGCGCACGATCGATTTGATGCTCTTGAATCCGTATTTCCATGGCACGACCAGGCGGATCGGCGCGCCATCCTGGTTCGGCAGCGCCTTTCCGTCGATGCCCACCGCCAGCAGGGTCAGGTCGTTCATCGCCTCGTCCAGCCGAAGCCCCTCGCGATATGGCCAGTCGAGCAGCGCGCTGCGCTGGCCCGGCATCTGTGAAGGCCGCAACAGTGTCTGGAACGCGACGAAGCGGGCGCTGCCAAGCGGTTCGACTTGCTTGAGCAGCCGGGTCAACGGGAAGCCCACCCAAGGGATCACCATCGACCAGCCTTCCACGCAGCGATGGCGATAGATCCGGTCCTCGGTCTTCCAGCGTCGCAGGATGTCCTCCATGGCGAGCACCGCAGGCTTGTGGCACGCACCACCGATCGTCACCGACCACGGATGCGTCACCAACTGCCCGGCGTAGGCGGCGGGGTCGGCTTTGCTGGTGCCGAATTCGTAGAAATTGTTGTAGGTTGTGATCGATCGGTACGGGGTGGAGGTTTTGCCGCGCGGCGACCCCGCGGATGTGCCGGCCGCTGCCGTCTCGGCCAACTCCGATCCTGCCAGGGCCGTGCCGCCCAGAACCATCCCTGCGGCGGTGAGGCCGGCCGCCCGCAACAGATGCCGCCGCCCGGTCCCGGGACCCGGCCCAGTGACCTGATGCTCGGTCAACTCTGGCTTGTGGCGGATCAGCATGGCGTCTTCTCCTGCCTCGTCGCGCGCCGGGTGCCTTGGTGCCCGCGGCTTTCGCTATCACCTACAACGCGAGAGGGGCGCGGATATTCCCGGACCAATGCGGGAATTCGTAGGCCGCACGGAACCCCGCGCGGCCCACGAGGTGCGGCCTAACGGGCGGCCGCAAGCTCCACCTGGACCGGCGCGTCGGGACCATCGGCGCCGATCGGGCGGATCACCAGGTAGCGCCTTGCGTGGTCGGCCGGCTCCACCTGGCCGTTCGGGCGCACGATCGTCTTGATCGGCGTCAGCGCGGTGACGATCGCCGCACCGGCCGGATTGGTCATGAAATCGGCGATCGGCGCGATCTTCCCCCAGGGCGCGGAGGTGGTCGCGGTCAAGGCCAGTTGATACTTCGCTTTCGGCTTCAGCCCGGTCACCGCCGCCTCGACGAGATCGGTCAGACCCTGGTCGTTGACGGCCACCGTCGTCGCCGCCTTGTGCGATCCCGTTGCCCCGAGGGCGAGATGGGCAACCTCGCCGCTGAGACCGAGCGGCTGCAGGTTCGCGGTGCCGCTCCCGCTCGGCGCGGCGTCGGGAACGTAGGTGAGGGCCTGAGGCGACTGTCCGCCGGGCAGCACGGCCACCACCTTGTTCGTCAAGGTATCGATCGCGACCACGCCGGTGCTGTTCTCGAGCGCCACGTAGATGCGCGTGCCGTCGCCCGACGGCCACAGGCCATGCGGCAGATCGGGGGTCGGAATGGTGGCCACCAGCTTCGGATGCGGGCCAGTGGTGAAGACCTTGATCGCGTTCTCACCGCCGATCGAGACATAGGCGAATTGCCCATTCTTGTTCCGGACGATGTTCACGTGATTGGTGATCGGCCCGGTATCCAGCAGGGCGATCTGCTGGAACGGATTGTGCGCGCTGAACACCTGGGTCTTGCCGATGTCCTTGAGCGTAAACCACACCTGCTGGCCATCGGGAGTGACGGCGATATCGGGGCAGAACGGCGACGCCTGCGGGACGGCGGCGACCACCTTGTGTGTTGCCACATCCACCACGGTCACCACCGGATGGAAGCTCGAACACACGAAGCCATATTTGCCGTCCGGGCGAAACATCGTCATGCCCGGCCCGCCCGCCATGAAGATGCGCGCCAATTTCGCGTAGGTGTGGGCGTCGATGACCGATACGTAGTTCTCCCCGCGCACGGTCACCCAGACCTCCTTTCCGTCCGGGGTATAGAACGCCTCATGCGGCGCCCGGCCGACATAAACCACGTGCTTGACGCGATTGGTCGCGGTATCGATGAAGGTGACCGAGTTCGATCCGATCGAGACCACAGCGATGGTCCGGTGATCGGGGGCGAAGCCCATGCCGTGCACCAGAAGCTGCCCGGTGTAGAGCGGGCTCAGGTTCTGCGGCGTGCTCGCGCCGAGCCGGATTACGCCCAGGAATTTCTCGGTCGCCGGGTCGAAGACCGAGACCGTGTTCGAACTCTGATCGGCGGTATAGACCCGATCACGGGAGCTGATGGGAATATTGGGCGCGCTCGCCGCAAGCGGCGCCTGGCCCGCCAACGCCGCGCCGGTCAGGCAGCAGCCGACCCCGACCAGGGTCAGGAACGATTTCATTGTCCGTGTCTCCGGCTCACGTGGGTTGCATGCGGCGGCGGTGTCGCCGCTTCGGCACGCGGCAAAGTCGTGAGCCAATGCCGCATGATCTGGATCTCGTTGCCTTGGGTCGCGATAATTTCCTCGGCGAGATTTCGCACATGCGGATTCTTGCCGGCGGCCAGGTAGAGCTTCGCCATGTCGATGGCGCCCTGATGGTGCGGGATCATCATCGACATGAAATCGTGGGTCGGATCACCATTCATCGGTGCCGCCGCCATGGCGTGGTCCATGCGGTCCATCGCGGCACCCATCCGGGTCGCGAATGCGCCGGCGGGCGGGGCTGCGTTCCCCATCGGCGCCATGCCGGGCATGCCCTGCGCGGGGGCACGCCGTGCGGCGGCGGCGAGCCCGAACAGCGCGAGACCGGCGGACAGCAGGGACCGTCGGCGCGTAGCGCGCGCCGTCCCGCCCGCCGTAACGGCGGGAGAAGCTTGCGATGACATCGTGTAAGACCTCCGCGGGACGGGGGAAGGCTGCGGTGTTCAGACGCCCGGTGGCGCGCGCCGCACGTCGTTGGCGATCGGGTGCAGTGTGTTTGCGGGTGCTTCGCCGACGAGGCTGTAGCCGAGACCGGCCCGGGTCCAGACGAACCCGTTGAGATTGGCGTGGCGGATCCGCGTCATCGTCCCGCCGGTGTCGGCTTCCGGCCGCTGCATCGGACGGACCATGACCACGAGGCGAACGCCGCGGCCGTCATCATACATGAACAGCGCCGCCGGCCCGTGCGTGGTGGCCAGCAAACGTCCACCCATGAAGCGGTAGCCCGCCGCGGAAAGATCGGGTGGGGCAACTTCGCGACCCATCCGTCGCGTGAGCCAGGCGACCAGCTGGCCGCGCTGCGCAGCGGCCATCTCGACCGGATGACGCGGATCGGTCGCAAACACCCGGTACGCCGCGCTGGCCTCCAGGCCGAGTGCGGACATGCCCGAAGGCTGGCCCGGGCGATGGGCGAACCAGCCGCCCGCGGAACCGACCGACAGTGCAAGCACGAGCCCGGCGGCGATCCGCCAACCCATTCGGCGGCGCGCGACCCGCGCCTCTACCAGCCGCGCGAGGCTCAGGCCGACCGGAAGGGGCTCGGCTGCCATCGGCGCGAAAGCGGCCCGCAGCGCGTTATTCTGGTCCTGCCACTCGGCGACCTGGCGCGCGGCGTCCGGGGCCCGGCCGAGATAGGCCTCGACCGCGGCGCACTCGGACGGGCTGAGGAACCCGTCAACATAGGCATGGAGATCGTCTTCACCGATCGGACGCTCGGGGAGACTCATTTCACCCTCCGCAGTTTCGGACTGGCCTCGCCGTCCATGGAAACCCGCAGCCGCTCACGCGCGCGGCTGAGACGCGACATCACCGTGCCAACGGGAACGCCGAGGATGGCGGCAGCGTCGCCATAGGCGAAGCCTTCGACTGCGACCAGCAGCAGGACCTGGCGCTGGTCGTCCGGGAGCTGATCGAAGCCACGCAAAAAATCGCGCATGCTGAGATTCCATTCCTGGCCGGCTCCGGCCGATAGCCGCTCTGCATTGACACCATCGAGCGGGACGGAGACCCCGCGGACACGGGCCTTCCGCAGCCGGATGACGAACAGATTACGGGCGATGGTGAACAGCCATGCCCGCACGCCGTCCTCGCCCATCATCGGGTCCAGATGATCGAGCGCCCGCAGCAGGGCGTCCTGCACCAGGTCGTCGGCATCCGGTCGATGCCGCAGCAAGGCCCAGGCATAGCGGCGCAATGCCGGGATGCTTGCCTCGATCTGTGCCAGAACGCTCACCGCGCGCTCCTGCCCATCGGACCTGTCCTTTTGCGGCTGTTCCTTGGTGTCAATGCGCAGCGGCGGTGTTTATTCCATGGAAATCGACGCGGGCGGTCGATCGTACCGGCGCCGGCCGCGCCGGCGTGATCATGGCTCCCTGGTAATGGAACGGATGGCCGCGCATTGACATGAACGGAACTGCCGCGGCCCGGGCTTCGCCTTGCAGTGGCATTTCCCGCATCCCACTCGCTCAACCAAAGGAGTCTTTCCTGTCATGAAATCGCTCCCCTCAGCCGCGATCGTCCGGTTCGGCGCGGATCTTGCCGTGCCGTTGGCGGACCTGGAGGCGGGACGGGAGGCCGCCGAAGCGATCCGTTCACTCATTGGCGCTGTTACCCTCACGCCGGGGACGAAGCGGGGTGAAATCAACGCCACGCTATGCGGCGAACTCGTGGCAACCCTCGACCTCGCCGCGGGCCGAAACCGCCGAAGACCAAGCACGGCCGATGTCATAACGAACGCGGTCGCCTGTCCCCGCAACCATCGCCTGTGCGACACAAGATGCGACCGATGCGCGGCGACCGCTAGCCGCCGCGCCGCAACCGCAACAGCGAAACCCCATCCGCCCCGTGCTCCAGCGACAGCACCTGATGGCCTTGCTCGGTCGCCGTCCGCGGCACGTTGCGCAGGGGTTCCTCGCCCCGCAGCCTCACCAGCAGCACCGTGCCCGGGGCCATGCGGTCCAGCGCAAGCCGGGTTCGCACGAAGGTCATCGGGCAGACCTCGCCAGTGATGTCCAGAACCTGATCGGCATCTTGCACTTTTGTCATGACATTGACGGGCCCCTGATTGCGCCAAATATCCATTGCGAAACGGCTGCGCGGAACCGTATATGATCGCAGTCTTCCGCCGGGAAAGGGATTGCAATGGCCGAGCATACGGTAAACACCACTGTGCTTGGACTGACCGCGCAAATCGTGTCTGCACACCTGTCAAACAACGTGGTACCGCCCGATGGCCTCTCGCCACTAATTCAGGAGGTTTACAAGACACTTGCCGGCGTTGGCAAGGAACCCAGCCGGCCGGAGCGGCCGCAACCCGCGGTTTCGCCCCGGAAGTCCGTGTTCGACAGTTACATTGTCTGTCTGGAAGACGGCAAGAAGCTCAAGATGCTGAAGCGGCACCTGAAAACCGCATACAACATGACGCCGGAGCAATATCGGGAGCGCTGGGGCCTTACCCCCGATTACCCGATGGTGGCGCCGGATTACGCCAGGCACCGTTCCTCGCTCGCCAAGAAGATCGGGCTGGGCACCCGGCCGCGCGGCCTCCGGTAGGACGGCCCTCTTCGCGGCCGCGGGCCCGTCTCGGCCACGTCACCACGGCGGTGCGCCCGGCCACCACAGTGTCACCGCCACGACATTGGACAGGTCCGGCCTGGATCGGCTACGCGGAGGCGTGGCCGGCGGGTCGTCCAGGGCGGACACTTGTGTAGCGCCCCCCCTGGCTGGCACGGGCCGATCCGGCAGGATCGGCTGGCGGGTTTGATCGCAAGGGATCGGATGGAATCGCGCATCGAACGCCTGTGCATCGATCGAAGCCTGAAGATGACCGGGCAGCGGCGGGTCATCGCCCGGGTCCTGTCGGACGCAACCGACCATCCCGACGTCGAGGAGCTGTACCGCCGTGCCGCCGCCCTCGATTCGCACATCTCGATCGCCACGGTTTACCGCACGGTCCGTCTGCTCGAGGAGAACGGCATCCTCGAACGCCGGGATTTCGGCGGTGGACGCGCCCGCTACGAGCCGACCGAGCACGGCAACCACTATCACCTGATCGACGTGGAAACCGGCAAGGTCATCGAGTTCCAGGACGCGGAGCATGAACGGCTGATGCAGACCATCGCGGCGCGATTGGGCTTCGACCTGGTTTCGCTGCGGCTGGAGCTGTTCGGCCGGAGAACCCCAAGCCAGGCCCGGGGCCAGGCGCAGGCGGCGCGGCGCGACAGGCACGAGCGCCCTGCGGCGCGGGTAAACGGCGCTGTCGGCCACCGGGCCGACCCCGGGGTGACAAGGTGACAGTGGAACAGCGAATCGGCGGTCCGAGCGCTCGGCCCGGGCCTTTCCCCGAATTGCGTGCCGGCAACCTGGGCGTGCGCGTTGCCGCCACGCCGGCCGAGATCGACGCAGTGGAGGCGCTGCGCTATCGGGTGTTCTATCGGGAACTAGGTGCCACGGCCGATCCGGAAACCGCCCGCACCGGGCGCGACCGTGACCGCTTCGATCCGGTGGCCGACCACCTGCTGGTGGTGGATCACGCGATCGGCCCGGGGGCCGAAGGGGTGGTCGGCACCTACCGCCTGATCCAGCGCGAGGCGGCGGCGCAGCTCGGCGGGTTCTATTCGGCCGGCGAATACGACATCGCGCCAATCCTCGGCTTCCATGGCCGGATCATGGAACTCGGCCGTTCCTGCGTCGATGCCCTGTATCGTCATCGCGCCGCCATGCAGTTGCTGTGGCACGGCATCGCCGCCTACGTGTTCCACTACCAGATCGACCTGATGTTCGGCTGCGCCAGCCTGCCGGGCACCGATCCGGATGCCATCGCGCTGGAGCTCACCTATCTCTACCGGAATCACCTGGCGCCTCCCGCGGTGCGGCCGCGGGCGCTGCCCCACCGCTTCGTGGAGATGCAGCGGCTGCCCCCCGAGTCGATCGACCCCAGGCGGGCGCTGGCGCAACTGCCGCCGCTGATCAAAGGCTATCTGCGACTCGGCGGCTTCGTCGGCGACGGCGCGGTGATCGACCGCCAGTTCAACACCACGGACGTCGCGGTCGTGGTGAAGACCGACCTGGTCACCGACAAATACTACCGCCATTACGAGCGGCAACTGCGCGAGGCGCTGGATTAGCCGCGGCGGCGCAGCGAAACGGAGGAGTCTGTTCGCGCGGTTCCTCCAGCGCATCGCGGCATTGCGCGGTCTGCGCGCCGACCTGGCCGCGCTCGGCCTGGGCGCGTTCACCGCGCTGGCCCTGCCGCCGGTCTTTGCCCTGCCGGTCCTGCTGGTGTCGTTCCCCGCGCTGCTGGCGCAGATCGATGCCGCGCCGGGGCCGGCGGTGGCGGCGCGGCGCGGCTGGTGGTTCGGCTTCGGCATGAACCTCGTCGGGCTCTACTGGATCACCGAGGCGATCCTGATCGAGGCGGCACGGTTCTGGTGGTTGGTGCCGTTCGCCGTCCCGGCCGTGTCGGCAATCCTGGCGGTATTCGTCGCCGTTGCAGCCTCGGCCGCGCGGCTCGCTCGCGCCGGCTGGCCTCGCGCCATGGGGCTTGCCGGCGCCTGGGTTCTGGCGGACCTCGCGCGCCAGTTCGTTGCCACCGGCTTTCCCTGGAACCTGCTTGGCAGCGTCTGGGAGTTCCCCGGCCGACTCGGCGACGTGTTCATCCAGCCGGCGGCCTGGATCAGCATCCACGGGCTGACGCTCCTCACCGTGCTGCTGGCGCTGACGCCGGCGTTGCGCTGGCGCTGGCGCGGGGCCGGCGCGGCGGTGCTGGCCGCCTGGGCGGCGTTCGGCCTCGTCCGGCTGCACCAGCCGCTCCCTCCGGCGCCCGGGCTGAACGTGGTGCTGGTGCAGGGCAACGTCGCCGAAGGCCAAAAATGGGACCGCGCGCTGCTGAACGCGATCTTCGATCGCTACCTGCGCCTCACCCGGCAGGGCATGGCGCGTAGCGGCGACGGACCAGCGGTCGTGGTCTGGCCGGAGACCGCCTTTCCCGGGCTGCTCCAGCAGGATGCGCCGGCGCGCCAGGCCATCATGCAAGCCACGCGCGGCAACCCGGCGCTGATCGGCTCGGTGCGTTACGACCGCGACGACCGGCCGCGCAACAGCCTGTTTGCGTTGACGGATTCCGGCACTATCGCCGCCATCTACGACAAGTGGCATCTGGTGCCGTTCGGCGAATATCAGCCGGCCTGGTTCCCGGCGGGCATCCAGATCGTGCCCGGCGGCGGATTCACGAGCGGACCGGGGCCCCGCACGCTGCATGTCCCCGGCCTGCCGCCGGTCGGGCCGTTGATCTGCTACGAGGCGATCTTTCCCGGCCGGGCGGTGGATCCCAACGACCGGCCGGCCTGGATGGTCAACGTCACCAACGATGCCTGGTTCGGCAATTCGAGCGGTCCCCGCCAGCACCTCGCCGCGGCGCGGATGCGCGCGGTGGAGGAAGGCCTGCCGCTGCTGCGTGCCGCCAATACCGGGATTACCGCGGCGTTCGATGCACGGGGCCACGAGGTGGCGCGACTCGGGCGGGCGACGGCCGGCACGCTGGTGGTTCCCCTGCCTTCCGCCCTGCCGGCGACGCCGTTCGCCCGGTTCGGCCTGGCGATTCCCATTCTGTTCGCCACAGGCGTTCTCGCTCTTGGGTTGCTGGCAGGACGGATTAGGTCTGCCCGGGAGGCGTGAGGGCAGGTGTATGGATGAATATTAAGACTATCGCCGCGTTTCTGTGCACATTGCGGATTTTTACCCAGATGCTTGACAATTCCCAGTTGTTTGGCTACGACGGTTCCACAAACCCCACGGGAAAGCGAACCCGGTTGCAGGTGGTGTACTAGGAGTGTACCGATGTGGGAAGAACTGAAAGGGGACGAGCGCATGTCACGCGCCGAGCACGTGGGCGGTCCGGATCGTGAAGGTCGTCCCAGTCCGATCGACGTGCATGTCGGTTCCCGTATCCGTCTGCGCCGCACGTTGCTCGGGATGTCACAGGAGCGTCTCGGTGAGGCGCTTGGTCTCACCTTCCAGCAGGTGCAGAAGTATGAGCGCGGGGTGAATCGGGTGGGCGCATCGCGCCTGTTCGACCTGTCGCGCGTGCTGGATGTGCCGATCAGCTTCTTTTTCGACGACATGCCGGACAGCCTGGCCAACAGCCTCGGCCCGCCGATGAGCCGGCGGCCCACCGGGTTCGCCGAGACGCCGGACGGATTCGGTGACGATACGCTGAGCCGGCGGGAGACTCTGGAACTGGTGCGGGCCTATTACCGCATCACCGATCCGGCGGTGCGCAAGCGCGTGTTCGACCTCATCAAGTCGATGGGCCCGGCCGAGACCGCCTGATACGCGGTTACTCGCGCAATTGTGAATTATCGAACGTCGGATTGCGCCTGCGGTGCAATGCGGCGCCCAGTGCCGCGGCGAGGTCGCGCTTTTCGGTCTCGCCCAGCGCGGCGGCGATCTCCTCTCGCACGTTGCGCGCTGCGAGAAGGAGCCGGGGCACCCGTCCGGGCGCTTCCTCGACCACCACATTCAGCCACGCGGCGCTGAGCTCGCGTTCCTGCCGGCGTCCGCGCGGGTCGATGCGCACGATCCGCAGGGCGTTTTCGCACAGTAGCACCAACTCGCTTGCCCGCGCGCGGCGTGCGTTCAACTGGATCAGCCATAGCGCGAGGCCGACCTCCACCACGGAAAAGCCGATCACCGGCCATGCGCCGATCAGCCAGAAGCGCAACGCCGTCAGGCCGCACAGCGTGGCGATGACGCCGAGCAGAATGGCGAGGCCGCGCGGAGAGAGGCTGCGATGCGGCACGATCACCGCCTCGAACAGCAATGCGCCCGCGGCGGGGTCCTCTTGATCCGGCATCGCCGCCATGTAGCGCGCCGGCGGCCGGAGCAATAGCGGGCATTGCTCATCGCGCCGGCGCTCGACGCAGCCGGCGCTTGCCAGCGCAAAGGGGACGGGGCGACAATCATTCGCATGCCGACAGGACCGCGTCCCGCCAAGCTGCCACGCCGCAAATCGCGGGCCATGTCCCTGGCCGACGTGCGCGACTTCCTGGGGGCATTGGCCAAGGCCAATCCCAACCCGCGCAGCGAGCTCGAGTTCACCGATCCTTACACGCTGCTGGTCGCCGTCGTGCTGTCCGCCCAGGCGACCGACGTCTCGGTCAACCGCGCCACCGCGACGCTGTTCCAGGAAGCGCGCACGCCGGAAGCGATGGTGCGGCTGGGCGTCGAGGGCGTCGCCCGGCATATCCGCTCGATCGGGTTGTGGCAGGGCAAGGCGCGCAACGTGGTGGCGCTGTCGCGCCAGCTTCTGGAACAGCATGGCGGGCAGGTGCCGCGCGACCGAGAGGCGCTGGAGACGCTGCCGGGGGTCGGCCGCAAGACCGCCAATGTCGTGCTGAACGTGGTGTTCGGCGAAAGCACCATGGCGGTCGATACGCACATCTTCCGTCTTGGCAACCGCACCGGCATCGCCCCCGGCGCCACCCCGCGCGCGGTGGAGGACGCCCTGCTCCGCCGCGTGCCGGCGGCGCTGCTGCGCGACGCGCATCACTGGCTGATCCTGCACGGGCGCTACGTGTGCAAGGCGCGGACGCCGGAGTGCTGGCGCTGCGTCGCCGCGCAGTGGTGCAGCTTCAAGGACAAGACGCCGCCGCCGGCGGTGAAGCCGGCCAGGAAGGCGGCGCGCACGGTCGCCGGCTGACCGCCGGCGGGATTGGCGCGGCGCGGCGTGCCCGGCGATGGCAAGCGGCGATGGCCAGGTTCGGTGGTTTTCCTGTACCCCGGTCGGCGTGTTCATGTCTGCCCGTTCCTGCCGCAACCCCGGTCCGGCGGCAGGCTTGAAGCTACGCCGAATATGTGAACGAAAAGTGACCGGCACGAGGAACGCCGGCCGGTGGCCAACGCGCAATCACCGCGGGAAAAGCCAGCTGCCACCGACCCCCCGCGAGAATATCTGCCACCCTGCCAGCGCCCGCGGGAGTAACGCTTTGAGATGCTCCGAAGGTTGACCCTGCCTGCCGCCGAGGGCCATAGAGGTCGCTGCGTTGCAACACTTCGGGGAACTTTGTCAGCGATGACCGCTGCTGTTGCCGTCGCCGTTCATCCCGACGGGGCCGATCTGGAGGTTGCCCGCTCGGTGCTCGCCACCGAGGCCGCCGGCCTTCGGGCGCTCGCCGCCGCGCTGGATGACAGCTTTGCCCGCGCGGTCGATCTGCTGGACGCGGTCACCGGTCGCGTCGTGGTGTCGGGGATGGGCAAGTCCGGCCACGTGGCGCGCAAGATCGCCGCCACGCTGGCCTCGACCGGCACGCCCGCCCTGTTCGTGCATCCCGCGGAAGCCTCGCATGGCGATCTGGGTATGATCGTCGCCGGGGACGCGGTGCTGGCGCTGTCCAACTCCGGCGAGACCGCCGAACTGGCCGACCTGGTCGGCCACACAAGCCGCTTCGCGCTGCCGCTGGTGGCGATCACCGCCCGGGCCGGTTCGGCGCTCGCCGCCGCCGCCGACGTGGCGCTGCTGCTGCCCGCCGCGGCCGAGGCCTGCCCGATGGGTCTGGCGCCGACCACCTCCACCGCCATGCAGATGGCGCTCGGCGACGCCATCGCTGTCGCATTGCTCACCCGGCGCGGCTTCACCGCGGCCGATTTCCGCCGTTTCCACCCGGGCGGCAAGCTGGGCTCCCGGCTGCGGCGCGTGCGCGAGGTGATGCATTCCGGTGACGCCGTGCCGTTGGCACCGCCCGACCTGCCGATGGACCGCGCCCTGCTGCTGATGACCGAGAAGCGCTTCGGCTGTCTCGGCATCCGCGGCCCGGACGGGAGATTGGCCGGCATCCTGACCGACGGCGACCTGCGCCGCGCCATGGGCCCCGATCTGCTGTCCCGCCGGGTCGGCGAGATCATGACGCCCTCGCCCCGCACCATCGGGCCGGATGCGCTCGCCGCCGAGGCGCTGCACGCGATGAACGCGCGCGGGCGGCCGATCACCGCGCTGTTTGTGGTCGATGCCGCCGAGCAGCCGGTCGGCATCCTGCACATTCACGACCTGCTGCGCGCGGGGGTGGCCTGAGGTGACGGGCATGAGGCGGCTGGCATGAGTCCGCGACCCGCCACGACGGTCATCGCGCGACGCCGCCCCGGCGCCCAGTTGGTCGCTGCCACGGCAGCCCGCATGCGGCGCCCGCCGACGCAACGCCACCTCGCCCGGCGGCATGTCGCGATCACTCTTACCAAGTGGCTGCTGCCGGCGCTCGCCCTGTCGCTGCTGGCCAGCATCGCGCTCTGGCCGGAGTTCGACCGCGCGGCGGATCAGGCCCGCATCGCACTCCGCGGCGTGAGCGGCGAGGTCGCCGGCGGGCAGTTGATCGACGCGCGTTACCACGGGATCGACGAGAAAGGCCGCCCCTATACGCTGACCGCGGCGACCGCGCGGCAAGACGGACCGGAGCGCGTCAGCCTCACCGCCCCGAAGGGCGACATCACGCTGCAGGACGGTACCTGGCTCATGCTCCAGGCCAAACAGGGCGTGTTCATGCAGCACGGCGACCAGCTCGACCTGTCGCACCATGTTACGCTGTATCGCGACGACGGCACGACGCTGGTGACCGCCAGCGCCTCCATCGACATGAAAAACGGCGCGGCGGCGGGTGCCGACCCGGTGCATGCCGAGGGGCCGTTCGGCACGCTGGACGCCCAGGGGGGATTCACCTTGCTCGACAAGGGGTCCAACATCCAGTTCGCGGGTCCGGCCCGCCTTGTGCTGAATGGGGCGTCACAAGGCGCGCGCGCCGTTGCATCCCCAATTGCCGCGCCGATGGCCGCGGCACCCATGCAGGCGCCCCGGGCGGCTCCGCCGGAGTCGCCCCGATGAGAGCCGCGCCGAACGGGCGCGCGGCCGGTGCGCTCCCGGTGTTTTTCGCCGCGGCGCTCCTGGCGACTCCGGCCGCGGCACAGCAGATCGACCTGTCGCGTGGCGGGCCGATCGCCATCACCGCCGCCGACGGGATCGAGTGGCACCAGCTACAGCAGGAGGTGATTGCCCGCGGCGATGCCAAGGCGGTGCGCGACAACGTCACGGTCACGGCGGACCGGTTGATCGCCTGGTACCGGAAGAAGGGCGGGGCTGCCCCTGGCGCGGCCCAACCCGCGCGGGCCGGCCTGGCGGGGGACGCGGACACCGGCGGCACCGAGGTGTATCGCGTGCAGGCCGAGGGCAACGTCCACATCTTCACCCAGACCGACCAGATTCAGGGCGACCAGGCGACCTATGACATGGACCAGGCGGTCCTCGTGGTCACCGGGCACGACCTTAAGCTGACCACCCCCACCGAAGTGCTCACCGCGCGCGACGACATGGAATACTGGTCGCAGCGGCACATGGCGGTGGCGCGGGGCGACGCGGTGGCAGTGACGAACGATGGCCGGCGGATCCAGGCGGACACGCTGGTGGCCTACACTACCGCGGCATCCCCCGGTCCGCGGGTGGCGACGCAGGTGGCGGCGAAGCCCGGCGCGCCCGCCAGCGCCCAGGATCCGCTGGCGAGTTCCGGCAAGCTGGAGAAGGTCGAGGCATTCGGGCATGTCGTGGTGCGCACCGTTACCGATACGGTGACCGGCGACCGGGCGGTTTACGTTCCGGACACCGGCATCGCCCGGGTGGCCGGCAAGGTGCGGATCACCCGCGGCCGGAACCAGCTCGATGGCGCGGCGGCGGAGGTTGACCTGAAGACGGGTGTGTCACGCTTGCTCGCCGGCAACACCGGACGCGTGCAGGGCCTGGTGGTGCCGAACGAGCAGACCAACCGGCAGTTTGCCACGCCGGCATCGCCGCGGCCGGGTCCGGGAAAGCTGCCATGAGCCGGCGCACCGCGGAACGCGGCGGCGCTTCGGAGTTCCGCGTGTTGCTGGGCAGCGGCGGTCTGGTCGCACGGGGCGTCGGCAAGACCTACAAGAAGCGGCCGGTGGTGCGGAACGTCTCGATCGAACTGCGGCGCGGCGAGGTCGTGGGGCTGCTGGGGCCCAACGGCGCCGGCAAGACCACCACGTTCTACATGATCGTCGGGCTGGTGAAGCCAGACACCGGCTCGATCAGCCTGGACAATGCCGACATCACCTCGCTGCCGATGTACCGCCGCGCCCGGCTCGGCATCGGCTACCTGCCGCAGGAAGCCAGCGTGTTCCGCGGCCTGAACGTCGAGCAAAACATCATGGCGGCGCTGGAGGTGGTCGAGCCTGACCCCGACACCCGCGACCTGATGTGCGACGAACTGCTGGCGGAGTTCGGCATCGGCCACCTGCGCCGCACCCCGGCGCTGGCGCTGTCCGGCGGCGAGCGGCGGCGGGTCGAGATCGCCCGCGCCCTGGCCACCCAGCCCTCTTACATCCTGCTGGACGAGCCGCTGGCCGGCATCGACCCGATCGCCGTGAACGAGATCCGCGAGCTGGTCGGGCACCTGAAGGACCGCGGCATCGGCGTGCTGATCACCGACCACAACGTGCGCGAGACGCTGGAGATCATCGACCGCGCCTATATCATGCACGACGGCAAGGTGCTGATGCAGGGCAAGCCGCAGGAAGTGGTGGCGCACGAGGACGTACGGCGCGTTTACCTGGGAGAAAGATTCAGTCTATAAGGTGCCGGTGCGCAGTTGCACACTTCTTGCATCCGTATTGCATCGGCAGGCAGCGAATCCGTTGACCGTTCCCGTTCCCGCCCGATAAGCGCTGGCCATGGCGATCGCCCCGCGTCTCGACCTGCGCCAGAGCCAGACCTTGGTCATGACGCCGCAACTGCGTCAGGCGATCAAGCTGCTGCAATACTCCAACATCGAAGCCGCCGCCTTTGTCGAGGAGGAGCTGGAGCGCAATCCGCTGCTGGAACGCGACGAGGCTGGCGACGGGCCGGCGCTCGAGCGGGCGGCGCCGGACCAGATTGTCTTCGCTGACGCGGCGCCGGCGGATGCGGTCGAGGCGGCGAACGCCGGGACGCTGCCGTCCGAGGGCGCGGCGCCGCTCGATACCGACCATGCCGAGACCTATGACGCCGGCGGGGTGGCCGACGGCGCCGGAATGCTCGGGCGGATCGACGGCCGCGGCGGCGATCCCGGATTCGAGTCCGACGACCGCGGCATCGATGACCTGGAGGGCGCGCGGCGTCCGCTGCGCGAGCATCTCGGCGAACAACTCCGGCTGTCGTTCGCCGACCCGGTGGACCGGATGATCGGCGCGCACCTGATCGCGTTGCTGTGTCCGGCCGGACGGCTGACCGCGGAGCCCGCGGCGATCGCCGCGGCGATGCTGCTGCCGTTGGAGCGGCTGGAGGCGGTGCGCGGGCGAATGATGCGCTTCGATCCGCCCGGGCTGTTCGCGCGCGACCTGAAGGAGTGCCTCGCCGCCCAGCTCGCCGACCGCAACCGCCTCGATCCGGCGATGCAGACCTTGCTCGACAACCTCGATCTGCTGGCGCGGCGCGAGACCCGCAAGCTGATGGCGTTGTGCGGCGTGGACTCCGAGGACATGGCCGACATGATCGGCGAGATCCGGTCGCTGGATCCGAAACCGGCCGCCACCTGGGAGAGCCAGCCCGCGCTTCTCGTCGTCCCCGACATCCTGATGCGCGCGGGTCCGGATGGAAGCTGGCTGATCGAGCTGAACCCCGAAACCATGCCGCGGGTGCTGGTGAACGAGCGATTCTATGCCCGCGTCGTCCCGCGCGCGCGCAAGGAGGAGCGGGTGTTCCTGACCGAGCGCCTGGCCAACGCCAACTGGCTGGTGCGTTCGCTGCAGCAGCGCGCGCAGACCATCCTGCGGGTCGCCGCGGAGATCGTGCGCCAGCAGGACGGTTTCCTGCGGCACGGCGTGGCGCATTTGCGTCCGCTGATCCTGCGCGACATCGCCGAAGCGGTGGAGATGCACGAAAGCACCGTCAGCCGCGTCACCTCGAACAAATACATCGCGACGCCGCGCGGGACCTACGAGCTTAAGTATTTTTTCACCACGGCGCTGCATGGTAACGACGGCGCGGAACACAGCGCCGAGGCGGTGCGTTACCGCATCCGCGGCCTGATCGACGCGGAGCCGGCGGGGGACGTTTTGTCGGATGACGCGATCGTCGTCGTGTTGCGGCGGGAAGGCGTGGACATCGCCCGCCGGACGGTGGCCAAATACCGGGAGGCGCTGCACATTCCCAATTCGGTGCAGCGCCGGAGGGAGAAAACCGTGCCGGCCTGATCCCGGGGGGGACCTGGTCCGGGGCGGAAGACGCTGCCCCGGATCAGGTTCAGGGACGTGACCCAGGGTCAGTCCCGGGAACCGGCGGCGCCTCTCCCGGGAGTCTCCGGCCAATGGGAGAGGCACATGCAGATCACGGTCTCCGGCAAGCAACTCGACCTGTCCGACGCGCTTTGCGTCCGGGTGTCGGCGCATCTGGAAAACATTGCGACCAAGTATTTCGGCCAGGCGCAGGAGGCGAACGTCACCTTCAGCCGCGCCCGGAGCTTTTTCACCTGCGACATCAACCTGCACGCGGGGCGCGGCCTGCGCCTGCGCGGCGAGGGCGAGGCGCTGGACGCCAACACCGCGTTCGACGACGCGGCGGAGCACATCGCCAAGCGGTTGCGCCGCTACCGGCGCCGGGTGAACGAGCATGCGCGCGACCTCGCCAACCGTGAGCGGCCGGAGGAGGCGCGGCGGTTCGTGCTGGAGCGGACCGAGGTGGACGGCGACGCTGACGGGGGAAACGGCGCGGCGGCGGACGGTGCGCTTGCCACGGTGATCGCCGAGCACCCGACCGAGATCAGTTGGCTTTCGTTGGACGAGGCGGTGATGCAGATGGACCTTGCCGACCAACCGCTGCTGCTGTTCCGCAACCGCGTGAGCGGCGTGTTGAACGTGGTGTACCGGCGCAGCGACGGAAACATCGGCTGGATCGAAACGTAAAGTACCAAAACATCTCCCGCCTTCGGCGAAGGGTGTCGGCACGCTGCGCCGGGTGAGGGTAATCCGGTCGGTACGCGGCGCCCTCACCCTCGCCGCTTCACGTCTCGGCCTTTCCCGAGATGCGGGAGAGGTTTAACTGCCGCCCCCGGCGTGACATGCTCTTCCCGGAATCCGAACGGGGGAGAGCACCATGCCGCCAATCGTCGCCGTGATCGCACCAGGCATGATGGGCAGTGCGGTCGGCCGGCGCCTCGCCCAGAACGGCATCGAAGTGCGCACGTCACTGGCCGGCCGTAGCGAGGCAAGCGTCGCCCGTGCCAGGGCGGCCGGCATGACCGGCGCGACCGACGAGCAGATCGCCGCCGCCGACATTATTTTGTCCATTGTGCCGCCCGGCGAGGCGCTGGGACTTGCCGAGCACCTCGCCCCGGCGCTGCGTGAAGCGGGGAGAAAACCGATCTATGTCGATTGCAACGCGGTGCATCCCGGCACCGTGCTGCGCATCGCCCGCGTGATCGAGTCAGCCGGCGCGACCTTCGTCGATGGCGGCATCATCGGCGGGCCACCCATGCCGGGCAGCAAGGGCACCCGCATCTACCTCTCCGGCGAGGCCGCGCCGCGCGTCGCGGTGCTGCGGCAATACGGGCTGGAAATGCCGGTACAGCCCGGGCCGGTCGGCGCGGCCTCGGCGATGAAGATGTCCTATGCCGGCATCACCAAGGGTTTCACCGCGCTCGGTGCGGCGATGATGCTGGCGGCCACGCGCGCCGGCACCGCCGACGACCTGAAGCAGGAACTGCTGACCAGCCAGCCGGCGCTGGCCGGCTGGCTGGTCAGGCAGATGCCGCGAATGTATTCCAAGGCGTATCGCTGGGTGGCCGAGATGGAGGAGATCGCCGAATTCGTCGGCGAGGACCCCGCGGCGCGCCAGTTTTACGCCGCCGCCGCACGGCTCTATGAACGCATCGCCGCGGACTTCGATGGGGATCGCCAGGAGGTCGCCGCGCTCGACGCCTTCTGCAAGCAACCGCCTTCATGATGAGGCGATCCGACGGCGCGAGAGACGTCTCCGATCGCGCGGAGGTGGGTGTCGGTGGGGCTGGTCGCAAGCTGGCTGCTATCGCTCGCCTGCGAATATCATCGGCCGGTTCTTCGATGCGACGACAGGAATGGTCGCGCGCGCCATCAACCCGGATGGCGGAAGGCCCGGCAGATGGTCTTGTTGCCATGCGCGCAAACGTCCGGCCTCGCCGGGCACGTCCGGGCCGCATGTATCCTGAACGGTAAAGGGCCGACAGCCATGATCCAGGGCACCCACCGCTTCCCGCCGATGGAGCAAGTGATCTACGGCGTTCCGCTCGCCGAGGCGCTGGCGCAGGAGATCGAGCGCACCGGCGTACACGCTGTCTATGTGCTGGCCAGCGGCACCCTGGCGCGCGAGACCGAAATGGTGGAGACCGTGAAGCGCGTCCTCGGCAACAAGTTGGCGGGTGTCTGCGCCAAGATCGCTGCGCATACGCCGCGCCCTGATGTGGTCGCTGCGGCCAACGCCGCGCGAGACGCCAAGGCGGACGCATTGCTGACCATCGGTGGTGGCTCGGTCACCGACGCGGCGAAGATGGTCGGGCTGTGCCTCGGCAACGACATCACCGAACCAGGCCAGCTCGACGCCTTGCGGGCGCGCACCAGCGCCGACGGCAAGACGGTGCGCCCGCAGGTCAGGCCGCCGCCGCTGCGCTCGACCGCCATCCCCACCACGCTGTCGGCCGGCGAGTTCACCGCCATGGCCGGCTGCACCGACCCGGTGCGCCAGGTGAAGGAGAGCTACGCCGATCCGCTGATGATGCCGCGCGCGGTGATCCTGGACCCCGCCGCCACGGTCCACACCCCGGAATGGCTTTTTCTCTCGACCGGCATCCGCGCCGTCGATCATGCGGTGGAGGACATTTGCTCCGTCAACAGCCAGCCATTCTCCGACGGCACCTCGCTGCACGCCTTGCGGCTGCTGGCGCGCGGGCTGGCGGCGGCAAAGGCGGACCCGGGCGACCTGGAGGCGCGGCTGGACTGCCAGCTTGGCGCCTGGCTGTCGATCACCGGATCGCAGAACGGCGTGACCAAGGGGGCAAGCCACGGCATCGGCCACGTTCTGGGCGGCACCGCGCACGTACCGCATGGCTATACCTCCTGCATCATGCTGCCGCATGTGTTGCGCTTCAACGCGCCGGTGAACGCCGAGCGGCAGGCCTGGGTGAGCGAGGCGCTGGGGCGGCCCGGCGAGACGGCGGGGGATGCGGTGGCGGCGCTGATCGCCAGCCTGGGGCTGCCCGGGCGGCTGCGCGATGTCGGCGTGCGGCAGGCGCAGCTTGCCCAGATCGCCGCGGAATCCATGCACGACCGGTGGATCCATACCAATCCGCGCAAAATCGACGGTCCTGCGGCGGTTCGCGCGCTGCTGGAGGCAGCGTGGTAGTCGTGCCGACCAGCGGAAAGATTGACCCACCGTGGTTGCGCACCGGCCCCGTGGCCATGGCTTGGCTTGTGCGCTTCCACGGCCGGTTTTCGTGGGTGCGGCACAGGCCTGAATGGCCGGCCGTGACGGCGGGGGAGCGTGCCGGTATCAGTCCTCCTGGCTCAGCTCGGTGAGCAGGTTCACCAGGTCGGTTCGGCGGAACGGCTTGCGCAGGATCGAGACCTGGCCGCTTTCGTGGAATTTCGCCACGCCCTCGCCGAGTCGCAGATAGGCGTCGCTGTAGCCCGAGGTGAGGATGATCCTGGCGGGGATTCCGGTCAGCAGGATCTCGTTCAGCACGTCGATTCCGTCTTTTTCCGGCATGATCATATCCAGCATCAGGATGTCGGGGCGGTAATCGATGAACGCCTCGGTCGCGGTCGCGGAGTTGTTCAATGCCTTGAACTCCAGTCCAAGCTGTCTGGCGATAAGCCCGACGACCTTGGTGATGCCGGTCTGATCGTCGATGATCAGGAGCTTTTTGGCCATTTTGGCGGGTTCCCTCGGAAGTCCAACTTTCCCCGGCGCACAATCGCCGGCTCGGCTGGTCGGCTTCACATTCAGTTTACCGAACCGGCCTGCCATCCGCAACCCAGTAACAGAGAATTTCCGTGCAATAGTGCCGATATTGCCGACTTATTCACAGGGCAGCTTCATGTCACCTGTTCTTGCTGTATGCCTCATGAGCTCAAGGAAGCTCATTCCTGAAAAACGGAATGACTTTCCTTGATCAGCGTGCGCTGTGGGCAGTGCCGCGGCACGACCCACGAATTGCCGGATCTGTTGTTTCGAGCCTTCAGACTTGGCCCAGCATTGCCCCGCGCCGCTTGCACGAGGCGTAAGAAATTCGCTATATCGCCGTTAATTGTGGCAATCGCGGCTGACAGATTCCCGATGGGCCGGTTTGACTCCGCAACGCGCTCGCGAGGGCGAATTGCCTGTCGCAAGATCGTGAGCAGGCGTTGCGCGGGTTGTCGCACCGTTTCGTACGGCCGATCATTGCGTGACCTGCAACCAGGGAGATCAGCGCCATGAGCGGAAGCGGCACCGTCGGCATTCTCGGCATCGCCGGCAGCCTGCGGCAGGGCTCGTTCAACCGGGCCACGCTGCGTGCGGCACAGGAACTGGTGCCGGATGGCATGCGGATCGACAGCTTCGACATAGCGCCGATCCCGCTATATGACGAGGATGTCCGCCAGCGGGGATTTCCCGCGGCGGTGGAGGATTTGCGGTCGCGCATCAAGGCGGCGGACGGGTTGCTGTTTGTCACTCCGGAATACAATTACTCCATCCCCGGTGTGCTGAAGAACGCGATTGACTGGGCGTCGCGTCCGCCGGAGCAACCGTTCGGCGGCAAGCCGATCGGCATCATGGGCGCGTCGGGCGGGATGTTCGGCACCGCCCGCGCGCAATACCACCTGCGCCAGTGCTTCGTTTTCCTCGACGGGCTGGTGATGAACCGGCCGGAAGTGATGATCCCCGGGGCGCAGAACAAGTTCGACGCGGCGGGAAAGCTGGCCGACGCGCCGACGCGCGATTTCATTGCCGCGCATCTGGCCGCGTTCAAGGCCTGGGTGCTGCGGCTGCGCTGAGTCCGCCGCGGCCGGCGACATGATCCATGTCAAGGCGGGTCGCGCGCCGGTGGGACAGACTGAGGACAACCCGCATGGCAGAGGGGGAGGCAATGGCGTTCAAGGACATACTGGTGCATCTCGACGGCGGTCCTCGCTCCGCGATCCGGCTGGGGGTCGCCGTGGGATTGGCGCGGCGCGCCGGCGCGCATCTGACCGGCGTTTATGTGGTTGATATTCCGTCGGCTGAGTTCTTTTACGGCGCCGCCATGCCGCTGGCGGCGGGAGGCGCCGAGCGGGTGGTTGACCAAATGCGCGCCGACGCTGTCGCCGCGGCCGCGCCGGTGGAGGCCGGCTTCCGCGAGTTGCTCCGGCGCGAGGGGGTGGAAGGCGGCTGGCGCCTTGTCGAAGGCAACCTGCCGGCTACGGTCGCGCTGCACGCGCGGTATGCGGACCTGACGGTGCTCGGGCAAGCCAACCCGTACGAGCATCGCGACGGGCTGGGGCGGGGGCTGGGCGCGGTGGTGGTGGCGACCTTGATGGAGGCCGGGCGGCCGGTTCTGGCGGTGCCGTTCGCCGGCGATTTTCCCACGTTGGGCGAGCGGGTCCTGGTGGCCTGGAATGCCAGTCGGGAGGCGGCGCGGGCGGTGAACGACGCGCTGCCGCTGCTGCGCGAGGCGGCTTCCGTCACCGTGCTGGCGGTCAACCCGCGGCGCGGTATCAACGGGCACGGCGACGTGCCGGCGGCCGACATCGCCCTGCATTTGGCGCGGCATGGCGTTCGCGCGGAGGCGGCGCACACCGTGGCGACCGACATCCCGGACGGCGAGGCGTTGCTATCCTATGCGGCGGATATCGGCGCGGACCTGATCGTTTGCGGGGCGTATGGCCATTCGCGGGCACGCGAGCTGGTATTCGGCGGCGTCACGCGCACCTTGCTGGCCGAGATGACCGCGCCGGTGTTTCTGTCGCACTGAGCGGGTTCACCCGATGTGCATGCGGTCCTGGCGTCAGCCGGCGAGCGCGGAGACCTCCGTGGCGCGGACCGGGCGGACCGGACGCTGCAGCAGGTCACGCAGCGTGCGCTCCATCTGGCGCGACAAGCTGATCGCCTTGCCGTCGTAGCGTGGCACCATGGCGAAGGGCAGGGGCGATATAAGTTGTCATACCTAGATATTAGGAAAACATATCATATCGGAGGTTGATGCGGCGGATTGCGGCGCATGCAGCACGGAAGACGCAGAGGGGCGGACGGGCATTTGCCAGGGCCGACTCTCTGGAGCGACCGAGCCAATCCGGAGGGTCATGGCAATCGGCGGAGAGATTGATCCCAGCCGGCCTTGATGATGACCCATCGAGCGAGGCGGCGATCCACGCGCCACGCCCGCGAAAGCGGTGGCCCACCCTGGGGCGTTGGCGGGCAGGGGCGGCTTGGGGCCCTGCTTTCGCAGGGGTGACCGATGAGCCGATGTCCCGGGTGGTTGGTGCCACACCGGGTTGAACGGGTCCGTGCCGGGTTCACCGATGGATGTGGCATGGTGCGACCGCCCCCCAAGCCGGGTTTATCGCGGTCGTGGCTGGAAATAACCGTAGTACCAGGCACCCGAGCGACCGGAGTGCCGGTGACGCCACCCCGTCATGCCGACGCGGTCGGCATTCACGACGTTCCTCGGTGTCGGCAGTAAAGCCCTGGATGGCAGACCCCCGGCCGCGACGACGATCGATGACGGCCGAAGGGTCAACGTTTTCGCGTTTGGTACAGGACAGGCTTGGTCGTCGGTGTCGGTTGAACTATTCGTGTCAGGTTGAATTTCTGTCGATCACCACCATCTTTGGTAATTCTGGGAGCCGGAACTAAATCCAGATCGGTGCTGTCACCGAGAAAACACGAACAGAGAACAACCATTGTTCATGATACCTTGGCAACCGAGCCACCGAGGGTAGCAGTCGGGGCCGAGATACGCCTGCGGAAGCATTGTCGCGCCAATGTCCGGTCCCGGACTTAATCTGATAAACTGATGGAGGAACCCGTGATGTCCGTATTCGCTGGAGATTTCCAGGCAGCGGCTGGTGCGGCTCAAGCTCGCGATGGCGAGCCGGCGTGGATGATGATGACGGCGCGAGAGCAGGCGACGGCGATCTACGCGGAGCTACGGAAGATTGATGCAGACCACGCCAAGGCTCTGGCCAAAATTCACCGAGGCGATCTGCGCAGGATTGCGACAATGATGGGTACCCGGCACGACCGGCCTCAATGACGCGCTACCGCCAGGCAGCGACTGTGCAATCCATCACGTTATCCGGATAGCATCATGGCTCGGAGTAATGGCTCGGGACCGTGAATGATGACTCCGGGCGCCATGACACCCGCACGCGTCTGCAGCTTTCGGTTGCATGGATGACTTGTTGCGCTCCCAGCCAGGGGAGCAGCAGCGCCGGGCATTGCAACCCACGAGAGCGTCTTATTCCGGGCGGTGGCAGACGGTGTCATCGAAAGTGCCGCGCAATGCAGCATTTTTGGAACCATTTTGGAAGGATGCTTTCCCTATCACCGTTTTTCGATGAAGGGCCGAGAGTGATTGATGCAGATCAATGGGGTGCACCGCGTTCGGTGGCAAAAATCTCGCGGCGATTGCGGGGCCATTCCCGAGTCACACTGGCGGAGCCGGGCAGTTCGATGTCCACCACCTTGCAACAGTTGCGTCCGGATCATGGCGTGCCTCCCGTTGCAGGAAGGCAGCCGGTCACACGCGGCCATTTCAGGGCGGCGGGTGGCGCCAGTTCGGACATCGCCGCAAGGCTGTTGCGAATACCGAGCATCGCTGAAACGGATGAACGCCGGTACCTGAGCGAATACAGGACCGACCCGGATCCGCAGCGCAGGCGGAAAGCCCTTGAAAATCTATGTCTGGCCTACGGGAAGCTGGTCGTCTCCATTGCATCAGGTTATCGCTTCAGATCGCTGGATTTGAGTGATCTCATCGGCGTCGGCTTCCTTGGACTGATCGGTGCGATTGTCGCCTTCGATCTCGAGCGCTCCGGGGTGCGGCTCGCGACCTACGCCATTCCATGCATAAGGCACGAGATCCAAAGCTATATACGCAGAAATTTGCAGCCGGTCGCCCTGCCGGATTCAGCTTCGCACAGGCAGTTGATCCGGCATTCGCGCGAGCTCATGGCAGACGCCCGTGCGGCATGTGCCCGCGAGCTGGTGACGCCGAACCGCAACGAGCTTTGCAGGCGGGTCGCCGTTCGCGTCGGCCTTTCCGAACGCGAGGTTGAAAACACGCTGCATCTGCTCGGAGGCGATCACGTTTCGCTGGACGATGACAAGCACCTGTCCTTCGCGTTGTCCACCCTGTTCGCGATCTCCCATGAGGATGCCGTTGTCTCCGCCGTAGACTCGGCCCGGGTGAAACGCCGGGTCCTCGCACTGACCGAGGAAATCCTCGGCACGGCGGAGCGCCGGGTCTTTCTTGCCCGCTGCATGGCAGCAAGCGAACCGGCGAAGCTGGCGGAGCTTGCAGGTGATCTCGGAGTATCGTCCGAGCGCATCTGCCAGCTCGAAACCAGTGCCAAACGCAAAGTCGCCGTGGCCTTGGTCCAACAAGGTTTCCTCCGCGGCGACTCCGCGGCGCTCGTTGCCGAGACCCATGTGCGAGCCGGACGCAGGACGTCCAGACAGAACGCCGCTCGCCAATCGCCGCAAGTGGCGGACGACTGAGGAACCACTCGCGACGGGTGGCGGTGTCGCGCCGCTGCCCGGCATTGGATGAGCGCACCAAAGACGCACCGGTGCTGTCGGCATAGCGTCCCGACCGTGGGCAGCCGGCGATACCCAGGTCCATCCTGGGCCTTTGGCACCGGAGGAAGTCCAGATCCGCCGAGTGAATTGCCGGGCGATCGGTGCCGTGGCCGCGGTCAATCGGCGATCATGCGCAACGCGGCACCAGTCAACATCGAGATCGCCGCGGATGACTGCGACACAGGTGCGGACCGGGGGAAGGAAGATTCGCCTACCGTCGCCACCAGCCGCGCTTCTTCTCTACCGATTCCGCACCGCTGCCGATGAGGATGGGCCGGATCGCCGGCTCGGGGGCGGCATCGTTCGCCGCGTCCGGTGGGATCGCATCCGCCGTCGGGACGGCTGGTGCGGCTTCCTCCGGCGGCGCCGGTTCCGCGACGGCCGGTTCCGCAACCGAATCGGCGGAAGCCGGCTCCGGCGCACCGGTGTTGACGATCTCCGGTGCGTCCGTGCCGCCGATCTCCGCCGCGTCCGGCGCGTCCGGCTCGGCCATCACGGGTTCGACCGATGCGGCCATCGCTTGCGGCGCGCCCGTGTTGACGATCTCCGACACGGGTGGCTCGGCCATCGCGGGTTCGGCCGGCGCGGTCATGGCTTGCGGTGCAGCCGGGGCCTCCGGCTGGCGCGTTGCCGCCCCGGCCGGCTCCAGCCGCACCGCGGCGCTCGCCTCCACCTGCTCCAGCACATCGAAAATGTCGAATGCCTGGCCGCCGAACGGGTTGGCGGGAGTCGGGCCGGCATAGACCGGCAGCAGGTCCGGCTGTTCGGCGCCGGGCGCGGCAAACGGCGACGCATCGCCGTCGCCCGGCTCGCGCCGCCGGCGCCGGCCGCCGCGCCGGCCGCGCCGGCGGCGTGCGTCATCATCGGCGGCCGGCTCGGCGTGTTCCGGCACGCCCTCGATATGCGTCTCCGTCCCGGAGATATCCTCCTCTGCCGCGGCGCCGCCCGGTTCGCGCGTGACCTGGCCGAAGGCGGCGGCGGTCTCCGTCTCGGGCGGCGCGGCGTCCGAGGCAGCCTCGGCGGGCGGCGATTGCGTTCCGTCCTCGTGGCGTCCGCCGCGACGGCGGCGGCGGCGGCGGCGGCGTTCGGCCTGTTCGGCCGCGGTCTCGGTGCCTGCGGCCCGGGCCGTTTCGCCGCCGGCCTCCTCCGCGCCATCTTCGTCGGCGCCGGACTCATCTCCGGCGGATTCATCACCGCCGGATTGATCCCGGGCGGACGCTTCCGCATCGGACTCGTCAACCTCGACAAGCACCTCGGCCGCCTCGTCCGGCTCAAACCGGGGCGCGGGCAGGGCGGGTTGCGGCGCGTCCGGCGTGATCGCCGCGAGCGTGTCCTCCCGGGCGACCTGCGGGCGCATCCGGTCGATGCGGAACTGCGACGCCACCTGCGTGTCGTCGCCGAGCACCGTCACGCGCATGGCATAGCGCAGCTCGATCTCGCGCAGCCGGTCGCGCTTGTGGTTGAGGATGTAAAGCGCGATCGGTGTCGCCATGTGCGCCACGATTTCGGCCGAGCGGTGCTTCGAACCTTCGTCCTCGATGCCGCGCAGCACATGGATCGCGGCGTTTTCGGTGCTGCGCACATGGCCGGTGCCGCCGCAATGCGGGCACAGGATGAAGCTGGCCTCGGCCAGCGACGGCCGCAGCCGCTGCCGGCTCATTTCCAGCAGGCCGAAATGGCTGATGTGGCCGAGCTGGATGCGAGCCCGATCGTTCTTCAGCGCTTCCTTGATGCGCCGCTCGACCATGGCGTTGTGCTTCTTCGCCTCCATGTCGATGAAGTCGATGACGACCAGGCCGGCCAGGTCGCGCAGCCGCAACTGCCGCGCGACCTCGTCGGCGGCTTCCATGTTGGTGCGCAGCGCGGTTTCCTCGACGTTGCGCTCGCGGGTGGAACGCCCGGAGTTGACGTCGATCGCCACCAGCGCTTCGGTCTGGTTGATCACCAGGTAGCCGCCGGAGCGGAGCTGCACGGTCGGCTGGAGCATGCCGTCGAGCTGCGCCTCGACCTGGTATTTCGTGAACAGCGGCTGGCTGGGGTCGCGCCAGAGCTGCACCTTCTTGGCGTGGCTCGGCATCAGCATGCGCATGAATTCGTGTGCCGCGCGCCAGCCTTCCTCGCCGTCCACCTGGATCTCGTCGATGTCGCGCGAATAGACGTCGCGGATGGCGCGCTTGATCAGGCTGGCTTCCTCGTAGATCAGCGCGGGGGCAACGGATTTCAGGGTGTGCTCGCGGATGTCGTCCCACAGGCGGAGCAGGTATTCGCAGTCGCGCTTGATTTCCGGCTTGGGGCGGTTGGCGCCTGCGGTGCGGACGATGATGCCCATGCCCTTGGGCATTTCCAGCTCGGAGACGACCTCCTTCAGCCGCCGCCGGTCGGAGACCGAGGTGATCTTGCGCGAGATGCCGCCGCCGCGCGGCGAGTTCGGCATCAGCACGGAGAATCGCCCGGCGAGCGAGAGATAGGTGGTCAGCGCCGCGCCTTTGGTGCCGCGTTCCTCCTTCACCACCTGTACCAGCAGGATCTGGCGGCGGCGGATCACCTCCTGGATTTTGTAGTTGCGCAGGTAGCGCGAGGGCATGCGCCGCTCGCGGTGTTCGTCGGCGCCGTCGGGCTCGCCGCCGACGGTCTCGGGGGGCAGGGATTCGGGGATCGACTCGGCATCGTCGTATGGCAGGTCGGGGTCATGCTCGGTATCGGCTTCGGACGCCGCGTCCGCCGGGCCGGCCATGGTGAATGTGTCGGGATCGCCGGCGGCCGTCCCGGTTTCAACCGGTCCGCTGAGGGTTTCCGGCTCGATAACCAGCGGCTGGGCACGGCGGGCCGGCGGATCCGATTCCTCGCCATGTTCCGATGCCCCATGCTCCGAGGCCGCCTGCACCGGGGCGGTCTGCTCCGGGGCGGTCTGCTCCGAGGCCGCCCGCTGCGATGTCGCATGCTCCGATGGCGCCTGCTGCGAGGGGGCCTGCTCCGGCGGCGGGGCTTCGACCGGGGCCTGCGCCGTCGCGGCAGCAGGCGAAGGCGCGGCTTCCGCCGGGAGGTCCGTGGCGACGGTGCCGGCCGGGGATGCCGCCGGATCGGCCGGTTCCGGCAGGGCGCCGGCCAGGGCCAGCGCGGCGGCGCCGGTCACGCGATCGCCCAGTTCGCCGGCCGGGACGGAGGTCGGCGCCGCGGTATGCTCCACCAGGTCCGTGGCGGTGGTGCCGGCCAGGCTGCCGGCGAACCCGGGCGGCGGCGCGCCGGCTATGCTGTCGCCGGTATCGGACGGCGGCGAAGCGGCGTCGCCGCGCGGCTCCGGGATTGTGTCGCGCAGCATTTCGGCGGTGGCGCCGGATGCATCGCCGGTCTCGACCGGGGCGGCCTCCGGCGCGGTTTCCGGTGGGGGCTCGGCTGGTGTCGCCGGGTGCGGGTCGCCCGCCAGCTCGCGATCGACCTCTTCTTCCTCGCGCTGGGCTTCCTCGGCCTCCTGGTCGATCAGGCGCTGCCGGTCGGCGACGGGGATCTGGTAGTAGTCCGGGTGGATCTCGCTGAAGGCGAGGAAGCCGTGGCGGTTGCCGCCATATTCCACGAAGGCGGCCTGGAGGCTAGGCTCCACGCGGACCACCTTGGCGAGATAGATGTTGCCCTTGAGTTGCCGCTTGGTGGATGTCTCGACGTCGAAATCCTCGAGACGGTTACCGTCCAGCACCACCACGCGGGTTTCTTCCGCGTGGGTGGCGTCGATCAGCATGCGCTTGGTCATTCAGTCGTAAACTCCGGTGTGCCGCCGGGCATCGTGGCGCGGCCCCTGCTCGGGGGCGCGGCGCCGGGCGGCTGGAAAGGCTTGCGGGAAAGGGCCCGGCCCGCCGGAGACAGGATGCAGCGACGCGCATGTCAGCCGCGCCGCCAAAGGCGGTGCGCGGAGCTTCCGTTGCGGGAAGGGCTGGCACGATGATCTGTCTCCGGCGTCGGCGCGGTGCGTTCGTGGGAACGCCGCCCCGTGTGAATCGATTGCCGGCCTAGCCCCGGCCCGGGATCAAGTCCTGGGTGGCCCGAGGATCGGCCCCGGCGCGCCAGATGCGGCGCGCGACGGGCGATGACGCGGCTATGGCGGGCGCGGACCTTCCCCCTGTCGGCGAACGCCGGGGAGCGACCCGGCCGGCCAATGGATCACGGCGCCCACCAGTTCGGCCCCCCGCCCGGCCTGCGCGAACGCAGGCTTTGCGCGGGATGATAAGGAACGTCGCAGCGACCGACGCCCCCGATCGCGTCACCGGAGCAGACCGGACCATGCAGCAAACGGGCCGGCGATGCAAGCTGAACCCGCGGGGCGGGAGGGCGCGCGCGAGGTTTTTGCAACTCAGACGTGCGGGCGGTGCGGACAGCGGACCTGCGCCGGGGTGGAAGTGGTGCGCTGCCCTGCATCGGCCGCGCTGCGTCCTTGCGCCGAATCGCTGCCGCAGCCTGCGTCTCGAACTTGCGCCGTTCCCGGGGTAGTCTCCCTCGGTCGAATGAAAGGGAGGCAACCATGACCCTGCAAGTGCGGCGGATCGTCACCGGGCACGACTCGAACGGCAAGGCGATCGTCACCACGGACGAGCGCCTGACCGGCGTCAGCCGGCCGGGGCGCGGCGGCATTGCGCGCTGCGAGATCTGGTCCACCGACCGGATGCCAGTGGACAACTCGGATGCGGCCGAGGCGGCGCAGCGGCAGGGATTCGTGGTCCGGCACAACTATGTCGGCTCGGGCCAGGGCACGGTGGTGCGCATCACGGAGTTCGCGCCGGGGTCGCCCAAGTTCATGCATCGGACCGAGACGGTCGATTACGCCATCCTGCTGTCCGGCGAATGCGACCTGGAACTGGACGATGGCGCGACGGTGCACATGACGCCAGGCGACATCGTGGTACAGCGCGGCACAATGCACGCCTGGGTGAACAACGGCACGCAGCCTTGCGTGTTCGCCTTCGTGCTGATCGACGCCGCGCCGGCCGAGGTGGCTGGGCAAAGCCTGCGCACGCACTACCCGGCGTGAGGGCGGGACGCTGCCAGGGCGGCCGCCTGGCCAGCGGCGGCCGTGCGCCGGCGAGCACGCAAGGTTTCATGCGGAGGCACAACGGAGGGCCATCGGGCAGAACAGTGTTGGGTTTCGCTCGAAGCTGATGGAAGCTCTGCTCCGCGGTCCGTCGTTCTGTCTCCGTGTTAAACCCTTGCGGGATCGCGGTTCAGGGATCGTCTGATCGCTCCAACCGCGGGGATGACGACGGGGGGCGGCGATGTCACTTGATACGGTTAGCCCATCTTATTCACCGGATAAGTCGATCCCGGATTGATAGTGAGCAAGCAATGGAACCCGGCGCGCCCCATCCGCGGCAGGGTGACCCGCATTTCAGTCCATATCTGTCAGGCGCCAGGGGTTGATCAGGAGGGGT
>DATLQW010000039.1:0-19809 GCA_035535035.1 Acetobacteraceae bacterium | reverse complement strand
GGTCGTGGCCAATGCTCTGCGCCACAGTATGCCGGAATTTCTCCTGAATTCCGCCTCAGGCAACAGCTTCGCGAATTTCGTCATCGAACGGCAGGACAGCGATCATATGCAGGCGTTCCGGCTCGCGTCCTGAGCCGGGATCGGGGCAGAACTCCGGACTCGCGAGAATTCTTTATCTGCGCAAAAATTCTTTCTTGCTTTGCCGCGTGCCGCACCGTTCCGCCCGGGAGAGGCACCGCATGGCGCGGCAGTCCGGCCGTCGCGCGACGTGCCTCACGGAGGGCTTCGATGCTGCGCAGGCTTTCGCGGCAAGTTAGCCGAGCGAAGGCCATGGTCCGGATTTTCTTGGTGCAAGCCAGGGTTCGTACTTGCTGGTCGCCGTGGTGGCGATCAACGATGCGGGCTTTTCTTGGAACTTGCACCACGGATTCCGAAGCGGGCCGGAAGAACCCCTCGCTTGGTCCGTCGCTATGCGGGAGAGGGGATTCTTAAACCGCACGCCGCGTCGTGGCGGCCATACACGAAGAAATCCGCGAACGACGTTTCGTCCGGACGCTCCGGATCGTAGGGATAGAGGTTCGGCACGTGCGCGAACAGACGCCACTCCGGCCGGCAATCCGCCACGTAGCTGGTGAAACGGCGATGCCGCACGTGGGGTGACGACCAGTCGCGGTCGGCGTTGCTGGAATAGACCAACACGAAGCGCTTCGCGTGCGCGAACAGGGCGTGCATGTAGCGCGCGAATACCGCGTCCTCCACCAGGTGGAAGATCACGTCGATCGACAGCACGAGGTCGGTGCGCATCGCTGCATCCAGCGCGGAGAACGCCACGAAACGGTGCCGTGGAAATCGCTCGGCGCATGATGCCAGCGCGGTGGCGGAAACGTCGGCTCCGATGTAGCCTGGCACCTGCAACATCGACAGCAACCGACCGTCGCCGCAGCCCAGGTCCAGCACATCGGCGATCGCGTTGTCCGCCACGAAGCCGTTGATGATTCCGGCCTTGAACGTCGCCAGATTGCCATGCGAACCGCCGCCGGAATGGCCGCCGGCGCGGTAACGCTTCTCCCAATACTCGCCGGAGGAAAACGCATTCATGGCGTGCACCAGGCGCGCCAGGCATGCCGCAGCGCGGTGCCGAGGTTGCGGCCGAAGCGCGGGGCGTCGCAGAGCGGACTGGTTTTCACGCGCGCCCGCAGGCCGGCGCGCAGCGCCGCCAGCGCCGCGAGGTCCGCGGCCTTCGCCGCCGCCAGCGCGACGTAGTCCGGTTCGTCGCGCGCGACCCAGTCGGACAGGCCGACATTGCTCAGGTGGCTCATGGAATGGCGTGACGCGAAGATCTCGCCGGGGAGGGTCACGGTGGGGACGCCCATCCACAGCGCCTCGCAGGTGGTCAGGCCGCCGGAATAGGGGAACGGGTCCAGCACGATGTCGATCTGGCCGTATTCGCCCATGAAGGCGCGATGCCGCGACGATCCGCGCAACTCGATCCGCGCCGCGGCGATGCCTTCCGCCGCGAAGGCGGCGCGCACGCGGTCGGCGGTGGGGCGGTCGCCGAACTGGTGGGTCTTCAGGACCAGGCGGGACCGCGGCACGCGACGCAGCACCGCCGCCCAGGTGGCCATGACGCGCGGCGTGATCTTCGCGAGGTTGTTGAAGCAGCCGAAGGTGACGTGGCCGTTCGCCTGCGCCGGTAAGGGGCCGACATCGGGCGCATAGCCGGGCGGGCTGTAGCACACGTAGCCGTCCGGCAGCCGCAACAACCGCTCGGAATAGACATGCTCCAGGTGCGGCGGGGTTTCCCAGCGGTCGGTGACGAACCAATCGATCTCCGGCAGGCCGGTGCTGTGGTTCTGCATGCCAACCCATTTCACCTGCACGGGTGCGAGGCGATACGCGCAGGCCGGCATGCGTGCCGCGTCGCCGTAGCCGCCGAGGTCGATCAGCACGTCGATGCCGAGTTCGCGCGCGCGCGTCGCCAGGGCCACGTCGTCGAGCGCGTCGGTGTCGATCCAGTCACGCGCGACTGCCTGGAAGCGCCGGGCGATCGGGTCGGCGGGCGCGGCATTCTGCACCAGGCAGACGATGACGAAGCGCGCCGGGTCGAGCGTCTCGATTCCCGCCACGGTCAGCCAGCCCACCGGGTGGGTCTTCAAACTGCCGGACAGCAGGCCGACGGTCAGCTTGCGCTGCGGATCGCGGCCGTTGCCGAAAGCCGGCATTTCGGCGCGCGGCAGGCGAGCAGCGCAGTCACGCAGCGCGGCCAGCAGTTCGCTGCCGGCGATGCCGTCACGGTACGGCAGGTTGTTGCACAGCGCGCGGCGCGGCAGCACGGCATCCGGGGCCAACGCGATGGCCCGGCGGGCGAAGCCCACCGCTGCCTCCTGCAGGCCGAGACAGGCGGTCGCATTGGAAAGGTTGGAGAGGACCAGCGGATCGTCGCCGTGCCGTTCGATCAGCTCCAGCAGCAGCGCGCTGGCCTCGGCGTGGCGCTGCATGCGCATCAGGACGGTGGCGCGGTCGTTGCGCAATCGCGGGTCGTCGGGATCCAGTTCGCTGGCGCGGCGCAGCGCCGCTTCGGCCTCGCGCCGGCGATCGGAGCGCGCCAGCACGGCGCCCAGCAGCTTCACCGGCAACAGCGCGTCCGGCGCGAGGGCGGTGGCGACTTCCAGGGCGTCGATCGCCTCGTCGCGGCGGCCGAGCCGCTCGAGCAAGACGCCGCGCGCCAGCAACGGCACCGGGTTCAGCGGCTCCGCGTCGCTCGCCAAGGCGAGTCGGGCCAGCTCGGCTTCGGCCAAGCCGGCGACGCGCGCGGCCTCGATGCCGTGCAGGGCGTATTCGGCCACTTCCGGGTCCCGAAGCTGAGCCTCGACGAGGGCGGTATGGGCCAGCGTCGGCTCGGCGGTGAGCAACAGGGCGAGTCCCAGTGCGGCCCAGGCTTCCGCGCGTTCCGGCGCGACGCCGATGCACCGCAACAGCAGGGTGCGCGCTTCGACACCCTCGGCGCGTGCGATCAGCAGGCCGGCGAGGGCAACCAGCGCCTCCTCGCGCTTCGGATTGACCTCCAGGGCCCGACGATAGGCGCATTCGGCGGTGGCGGTGTCGCCGGCGGCACGGTGGCTTTCGGCCATGCGCAGGAGCGGTTCGTCCCAGTTCGGGAGGATCCCGGCCACCGTTTCCATCAGTCGCCGGGCGCGCGCCGGGTTGCCGGCGCGGTCCTCGGCGATGGCGAGATTGAGCAAGGTCGGCGGCGAGGTGTCGCCGAGCGACACCGCGGCACGCAAGGCGATGCGCGCCGCCGCCGGCTGGTGCATGTCCAACAGCGTCATGCCGCGGGCGGCCTGCCGTGCCGGGTCGGCCGTGTCTCCGGACGCGGCGTCCAGCAGGCCCAGCGCGCCCTTGGCGTCGCCGGCGCGGAGCCGCGCGAGTGCGGCCTCAGCCGTCATGCCGCACATGTTGCAGAACGGCCAGCAGGCCGGCGACCGGGGCGTTGGCCTCGCGGCGCAGCGGCTCCCGGTCGAGGCGCAGGACCTGGAATCCCGCTTCGGTCGCGGTGTCGCGGACGTACGCAAGGCTGTGGGCGTAGCGGCCCTGGCACTGCAGCGCCCAGTCGCCATTGGTGCCGTCGGGCAACACGCCGTCGCGGTCGGGCAGCAGTTCCTCGACAGAACAAACCAGCCAGCCGCCTGGCGTCAGGCTTGCGTGGGCGGCGGCGAACAGGTCTTCCAATGCGCCGAAGTAACAGAACACGTCGGCGGCCAGGATGAGGGGATAGCGGGAGGCAATCTCGGCCGCGTCGCGGGCGTGGTTGACGGCGCGAACGCGCCGAGGGCGAGGATGCGGCGGGGCGAGCCGATCGCCCTGGTTCTCGCCGCTTTCCGCCTTGCCCTGTCCCTCGGGCGGGAGAGGTTTATTGCCCAGCACGCTCATCACGTCGGCTTCGCGCAGCTCGGCGTACAGCCCTTTTGCCCTGGCTTGCGCCAGCATCCGCGGGGCGACGTCCACGCCGATCAGCGGCCCCACGGGGAGATCGGCGATCGCCAGAGCCACCAGGCCGGTGCCGCACCCGAGATCGAGCACGGGTCCGACCCGCTGGCCCGCGGCGATCCGCGGATGCTGCCGCAGCACGGCGCGGAACAGGCCCGGCATGCGGTAGCCGAGCGACACGAGGTGCGACTCGAACCGTTCGGCATAGCCATCGAATACTGCGCGCAGGTATTCGATCGGGGCACGCGTCGCACTGGGCAAGATGCCGGCCGCGGCGACAAGATGCCGCACATAGGGATCGTTCGGGCCCAATTTCAGGGCTTCGGCGTAAGCGTCCACGGCTTCCGCGTGGCGGCCGAGGCTGGACAGTGCGTGACCCAGCAGGCCGAAAGAGCACGCGTCGGCGACGCCGGCACGACGGGTTTCCTCGGCCAGGCGGCTGGCCTGCCGGAAGTCGCGGCGGCGCACGCAAAGCAGGATGGCGGCGTTGCGCGGCTCGACCAGGCCGGGTGCGGCGGCGACGCAGCGCAGCAGGGTGGCGAGCGCGGCGCCGGTGTCGCCGGCGGCTTCCCAGGCGGAGGCGAGTCCGGTCGCAAACCCGGGATTTCCCGGTTCGGCGGCGGTCGCTTCGGCGAGGCAGGCCACTGCGTCCGCCGTCCGTCCGAGTTCCAGCATGAGGACGCCGAGCATGGCCTTGGCGGCGGGGTCGTCGCGGTCGAGCACGACGGCTTCGGCGGCGTCGCGGGTGGCGCCTTCGATGTCGCCGGCATGGCAGCGCAGTTCGGCGCGGCGCTTGCGCAGGCCGGGGTGCTCAGGCGCGGCCTCGATGGCCCGGTCGAGATCGAGGGTCGCGTCCTCGGGCGTGTCTGCCCGCAGCGCGAGCCGTGCACTGAGGTCCGCGACGTCGATGGATCCGGGCGCGAGGCGCCGCGCGGCCGCGAGCAATGGCCGCGCGGCGCCGATGCGGCCGGCGGCCACCAGTTGCGCGGCACGATCGGTCAGCGATTCGAAGTCGGCGGCGGTGTGCAATCGTTGCATGGTGGGCCCCTCCTGGGCCAAATGTCCGGAATCAGACCGAGTGAAGCGAGAGTGCGGCGCTGTCCCCCGTGTCCTGGCCGGCGCTGGTTGGGGTTCGCATGACGATCGACCGGTGGCGCATGCTCTCAGAAGCTGCCGGACAGGCCGACGGCGAAACTCTCATTGATTTCGATGAGGAAGCCGAAATCGGGTGTGTCGCGGTCCATCTCGCGCTGCACGGTCAGGCCGACGGAAATGATCGAGGCGCGCAGCCCTGACGGCAAGCCGTTGTCCGGGTCGCGCATCAGGTCGTGCACCGTCATCCAGAGACGGCGGTTGTCCGCCAGGGCGCGGACGCGTTGCAGCGCATCGCCGTTGCGTGCCGCCTTGAGCGCGCCGGTGGCACGCCGGAACACATCCGCCTCCTGCTCGCGCTGGCTGCGGCGGGCAGCGGCGGCCTCATAGGCGCGCACGGCCTGGTTCATCATCATCGACATGGCTCCGGTTGAGTCGGCTGGGGGTTCTGCGTGCCGGTCGCGCTTGCGCCGGACGCGACGCGCCCCAGCACGGCGTCCTCATGGCGAATGATGCGGCGGGCGAGTTTGAGGGCCTGGTAGCAGTCGTCGGCCTCGGCGGCGGCTATGGCGTCATCGAGGATTTCGCGTGCCAGCGCCGACGTCGTTGCGCCCTTGAACGCGGCGATGAGCTGGCGCGCCGCGGCGAGGCCGCGCGGCCGTTCGTCGTCGTCGCCGATATAGGCGGATTGCAGGGCGAAGTAGATGCGTCGCGCCGGGCTGTCGGCCTGGTCCGGCGGCATGATCTGCTTGCCGAACAGGAAGCGCGCCTTCGCAGTGAGCTCGATCCGCGACTTGGTGCGGAAGCGGATCGGCGCCCCATTGACGATCATCACCTCGCCCTGGCGCAGCTCCAACACCAAATTCGACATGCGCCCCTTCCTGGTTCGCGATCGGATCATGATGCGCCGCCGCGCATCGTCGCCGGGACATCGCCCGCGCGAGTGGCGAACGATGCAGCCGCGGTCCACCCCACACGCCACCGGCGCGGGGGGCGGCCTCGCGAGGGTCCCGCCCGGCTGGGCGGGGTCACGAGACGGGCGCGACGCCCGTCTTGTGCCGCAATTACTTGAACAGGCTCAGCAGCGTCTGTGGTGCCTGGTTGGCCAGGGTCAGCGCCTGGGTGCCGAGTTGCTGCTGGATCTGCAACGACTGCAACAGAGCGGATTCCTGCGCCAGGTTGGCGTCCACCATCGAGCCAAGGCCGGTGTTCAACGCGTCGATCTTGTCGCTGTTGTAGCTGATCTGGTGGTTCACGTAGTTGACCGAGGAACCGATGCCGTTCAACGCACCGCCGACGTTGTTCATCTGGTTGATGAAGGTGCCGGTGGCGGTGATCATCGCCGCGATGGTGGACGCACCGTTCATCTGGGTGGTGGTGAACGCGATCGAGCCGTACAGCTCGGAACCGCCGAAGGTGGCAATGCCGTAGGTCGCGGCGTTCTCGTTGCGTACTATGGCCAGTGCGCCGAACGTGCCGCTGCTGCCGGTGATATTGCCGATCAGCGTCTTGCCGTTGTAGTTGGCGTCCTGGATGAAGTTCTGCACGCTGCCCAGCAGCGAGGTGTATTGCGCCTCATACTGGGTTCGCTCGTTGCCCTGTACGGTGCTGTCGGACAGCTTGATCAGCACGTCGCGCATGCTGGCCATGGTGTTCGAGATGTCGTTCAGGCCGGACTGGGTGGTGGAGAGCAGGCCTTGGACGCTGCCAAGTTGCTGGTTGGCGCTGGTCAACGCGCCGACGGTCGAGCGGACCGACTGCGCCACCGCGTAGGCCGCGCCGTCATCGGTGGCATCCGCCACGCGATAGCCGGTGGAGACCTGCTTCTGCACGCCGGCCAGAGCGGCATTGGTCTTGTTGAGCGATTCGAGCGCGATCATGGCGCCCGTGTTGGTGATGACGGAATTCAGAGAGCCGGACATGGTATCTTGCCTTTGCCCACAGAGGTTGCTGATAGCCCTGCCTTTTGCGGGCGTGTCCCATCCTGGGCGGTTCGGGTTAACAGCCCGTGAACCGAATACGGTTTCGCATCAGCCCACGGGCAGAAATTTCGCCAGCGACAGGCCGCTTACCGCGCCGATCATCTGGTACGACGCCTGAAGCTGGGTCTGCACCAGCGACAGGTTCGACATGGCGGCCGCCACATCCACGTCCTGCACGTTGCCGACCTGGGTGGTGAGCGATGTTGCGGTATCCGACATCGTCGTCTGGTCGGTCTTGAGGTTGGTCTGTGTGTTGCCCAGCACACCAACGTCTTCGGCCATGGCACTGATCGCACCGGTCAGGCTGGCATTGGCGTCCTGCACCACCGACTGGAAGCCGCTGTCGCCGACTTGCGAGCTGCTCAGCGAGCCGATGGTCGCCAGCGCCCGCATCAGGTCGCGCATGTATGAGCCGGTGGTCGCGCTGCCGGTGGAGGCCACCGAGGAATTGGCGCTGGCCAGCAGCCCGACCGCGGCGGTCTGACTCTGGCCCACCTGGATTGTCGGGGCCTGCAGGCCGGCGGCCGGCTGCGACATATAGGCCGAGAAGGGCGAGGTGCCGGTCGTGTTGGAAGCGGCGATCGACAGCGTGTTGGCGATCGTTGCCGCGGCTCCCGCGGTGCCGAGCGCGCCGACCTGGGCAGCGATCTGGGTATAGAACCCGCTGCTCAGGATGGCATCCGGATTGGGCACCGGCGGATTTCCGGTATCTATTCCGGAGAACACGTATGTATTGCCGTCCTGCGAATCCAGCAGGCCGCCGACCTGCACCAGCGCCTGTTGCGCGGATGCGGCGACGGTGTCCACTTCCGAGGCGGCGGAGCCTTCCAGATTGCTGGTCTGGGCCAGGAAGTTCGAGGCGATCTGCTGGATCTGGGTCATTGCGGTCTGCGTCACCTGCATGTTGCCGTCGGCCTGGTTGATGTTGGCCTGCCAGGTCTGCAACGCGGCGATCTGCGGTTGCAGGTTGAGCGACGTTGCGGCGCCGGCGCCGAGGCCGGCATAGGTGTTGGACACCAGGCCGGAGCTGATCTGGGTGGTGAGCTGGTCGAGCCTCTGCTTCACCGTCGCGCTGTCGCTGATCAGGCTGGCCATCTGGCCGTAATCGGCGGCGCCGGCGGCGGCGATGCTCATGAGGTGGTCCTCCCCGGCTTCGAGGAAGCGAGTTGGGCGAGGGTGCAGCGGGGGGCACGCCGCACCCTCGCCCCAGCGTTTCCCGCGACGCGGGAGAGGGAATGTCGTGCGGGTTGCATCACTGCACGGCGCTGATCAACTGGGTCCACATTGATTGCTCGGCGGCGATGACCTTGGCGTTCACGCCATAGGCGTTCTGCAACTGGATCATGAGGGTCATCTGGGTATCCATGTTCACGCCGCTGCTGGTGGCGAGCGTGCCGTTGAGGGTGGTCTGCACCGCCTGTTCGGTGTTGAGCTGGCTGGTCGTGTTGGCGCTGTCCTGCGCCTGCGCGGCGACCAGCGTCGAAGCCAGGCCACCCAGGGTGGCAGGCGCGGCATAGGGCGCGGCGAGCGTCCCGGAGACGCCAAGGCCGGTGGTGTTGGACGCCGGTTGCGGCACGCCGTTCTGCGCGTCGGCGCCCAGGGCGTAGGTCAGCACGCGGTCGATCATGGTGCCGAAGCCGGCGGGGCCGCCGGCGGGATTGGGCGTGAAGGCGCTGGCGCCGGCCGGGCTGCCGGCGATGGCGGTGGTGCCGTCGCGCACCAGGGCGGGATCGGCCAGCACCGCCGGATTCACCTGGATGGTGCTGGCGAAGCCGACATAGCCGCTCTGTACCGGCGTACCGCCACCGGCCGGCACGGCGCCGGTGGGGTCGGAAAACAATGTCAGGCCCTGCGCCGAGAAACGGCTGGCGAGGTTCTGGGAGAACTCGTCCAGCTCGGCCTGGTAGGTCGGCAGCGTGGTATCGCGCAGGGTCACGTTGGCGCCAAGCGCGCCGCCGCCGAGCTGCGCGGTGACATCGGTCCCGCCCATGGTGACCGCCGGTATGCCGCCGCCGGGATAGGTCGCGCCCGGCAGTACGTTCGCCCCGCTGGTGGACAGCGGGTCGGCCACGCCGTGGATCGGCAGCGCCAGCCCGCTGCCGGTGATGATCAGCATGTCGCCGTTCGGCTGCACCAGCGCCTTGACGTCCACCAACTGACCGAGTTGCTGCACCGCCTGGTCGCGCTGGTTCTCCAGATCGGCGGTGCTCTGGCCGCCGGATTTCAGCGTGACGATCTGGTTGCTCAACTGGCCGATGGTGGCGAGCGTCGCGTTGATCGTGCCGACCTCGCCGACGATGCTGTTTTCCGCCGCCTGGCGCTGTGCGGTATAGGCGTTGGAGAGCGAGTTGACGGTCTGCGCCAGCGTGGTCGCGCCGGACACCACCGCCTGCTGCTGCGTCTGGTTGTCGGGCGCGTTGAGCAAGGTGGAGAACTGGTTCTGCAGGTTGCCGAGCAAGCCGGCTATATCGCCGCCCTGGCCGGGGGTGCCTTGCACCGCGTCGATGGCCTGCAACGCGGCCTGGGTGGTCTGCAAGCCGGCGACGGTGCTGTTCTGCTGGAACGCCTGCGCCTGCAACGCGGTGTTGATGTCGCGCGTCACCGGCCCGGCGGCGACGCCGAGGCCCATGCCGTCCGCGGTCACGCTCTGCTGCGTCGCGGTCTCGGACACGTAGCCCGGGGTGCCGGCGTTGGCGACGTTGTTCGACACCAGGGCCAACTGGCCGTTGATGTTGGCCAGGCTGCCGCTGGCGATCGACAGGGCGGCGCTGAGGCTCATGGGGTGGTCCCGGCCGCGCCGCGGCTCACTGCTTCATGTCAACCGTGGTTTGCAGCATCTGCTGCGCGGTGGTCACCAGTTTGGCGTTCGCGCTGTAGGCCTGCTGGGCCACGATCAGGTTGCTGAACTCGGTGGCGATATCGACGTTCGAGCTTTCCACGGAGTTTGTCACGAGGTTGCCGGCGCCGTTGGTGCTGGCCTGTTCGGCCAACGGGGTTCCGGCGCCGAGGGTCGCGGTGAAGGACTGGCCGTTCTGGCGTTGCAGCACATTGGGGCTGTTGAATGTGATTACCGGTACCTGGGCGATCGTCCGGGTCTGACCGTTGTTGTAGTTCACCACGATGTCGCCGTTCGCCTGCGGCGTGACGCCGGCGAAGCTGCCGGGCGGCACGCCGTTCTGGGTCAGGCCTTCCAGGTTGTATTGCGTGCCGGCATATTGCGTCACGCCGCTGGTCTGGCCGTAGGTGCCGATGTTCAACTGGATCGTCTGCGCGCCGGAACCGAAATCCGTGGTGAAGCTCAGCGTCGCGGCGCTGCCGGCGGTGTAGCCCGCGCTGGTGACGGTGCCGGTGGTGCTGCCGATGTTGCCGACCGTGCCGGCCGGCACCGGATTGCCGCTGAGCGCGCCGAATTGCACGTCGGCGCTGCCGATGACGCCGGGGGTGGTGATGTCGTCCGGCGAGTTGACTGACACCGTCCAGTCGCTGGCGGCGTTCTGCACCCATTGCAGGGTGATGACGTGCTGCGTGCCGAGCGAGTCGTACACGTCGATATCCGACGAGATCGGCGCGGTCGCGGTGGCCGAGCCGGTGGCCGGCGTGGCCGGCAGGTTGGCGGAGAGTGTCACGGTGCTGGTGGGGACCGGGTTGTACACCGTCTGCGTCACCTGGATCGGCGCCAGGCTGTTCTGGTTGACGACTCCGCTGGAGGGATCGACCGTCCAGCCGTTGAGGTATTCCCCGGCGCTGTTGACCAGGTAGCCCGAGCTGTTGAGCTGGAAATCGCCGGCGCGCGTGTAGAACTGCTGCGGGTTGAAGGTCGGGATACTGTTGACCTGCCCAGTTGACTGCGACACCGCGAAGAAGCCCTGCCCGGCGATCGCCAGGCCGAGCGGATTGTCGGTTTGGGTAACGGTGCCTTGCACGTTGTTGACGTAGGCGGGCCGCGCCACGACGGCACCAGGGTCGTTGGTGGTGGCGTTGCTGGTGGTCAGGTAGTCAACGAAGTTGGTGTCCACCCGTTTGTAGCCGACGGTCTGGCTGTTGGCGACGTTGTCGGAGATGTTGCCGAACGCGGCAGACTGCGCGGTCAGGCCGGAGATGGCGGTGTTCATCGCGCCAAGCAAGGACATCGGAAGGCTCCTGCGTCGTCTGCGCCGTGGTCCGCGCGGCTGTCGTCCGCAGGGCAGACAGCAGGAACCGTGCCAGGACGCTTGCGGGCCTTGCACGCGCCGTCACGGCCGGGGTGGAGGCCGGGCGCATATGGACGAGCGCGGGGGCGCGAATGGGCGTTCTCCCGCTTCCGTCGCGGGAGCGGGGCGGGGGCGCAGAGCGGCTGCGGGTGGGTGCATGTGACCCTCCCACAAAGGGAGGGGGGAGTCGCGGGCGCATCCGGCCGGCATCAGGCGCCGGGTAGGCAGGGCTGGCCCGGCATTATCTGCCGCGTGCGGCGAGGTTCCGCCGCGACGGTGTGCCGATGCCATTGGCCCGGCATTTGCGTGTGCGCTGCCAGGCGAAACGCGGGAGATGCGCAATGCCGCAGGCGATTGCCATACTGCCACTGGCGACCGCGGCCGTCACGTCCGCGGTCGCCATGGCGCTCGCAAGCGGCGGGAGCGTGGCCGGCAAGGCGCCGTTGTTCGCGGGGCTGCTGTCGCAGATCGGGTGCAACGCATCGCCACCGGTGCCAGCGGCCCGCTCGCTGGCGGTTGCCAGTGAAACCAGCCCGCCGACGCACGCAAGACAACCGGATGCACAGGTGGCGGCGCGGCTGAGCAGCCCGCTCCTTGAGGCGCCCTCGGCGCCGTCCGCAAGTGCGCGGGTGCTCACCGGGAAAACCGGCGTGCCGGAGCATGGCAGGCGACAATCCGTGCGGCATGACACGCCGTCTGTCGTGCCGGCCGATCAGGTGACGCCGGCGATTTCGCCGGCCGATCGGGTGGTGCCGGCGATTTCGCCAGCCGATCAGGTGGCGCCGGCTCCGCAACCTGCCGCGGCGGCCGTTCCGCGATCTGCGTCGTTGCTGGCGATCCCGGCGTCCCGCCCGCCGGTTCGCCAGCGAAGCGCGGCCGCGGCGCATCCCGGCATGTCGCGCCGGCCGGCCGCTGCCGCAACGGCGAACCGGCCCGACGGATCCGTGCTCGCAGCCGGCATGACGCCGACGGTGGCACCGGTTCCGGCAATGCCGGCGCCGGCGCCGGCGAGCGTGCCCGACCCGCCACGGCCGCGGTCCGCACCGGCGGATCGCCAGGCCGGGGCGGCAAGACTGGACGCCGTGGCGGCAAAGCCTGCCCCGACGGCGTCCGGACCGCTGCAAAGCGGAACCGCGCCGGAGCACGTGGACATAACGGCCACCGCGCCGACCGTGCAGGCAAGCCCTGCATGGCCAGCCGCGGCAGCGACGGCGACCGCGGGTGTCGCGTCGGTTCAGCCCGCGCTCGCCGCTATCCGGCCAGAGCAGAGTGCCGGGCCGGTGCAGCTTGCTGACCGAGGCGCCGCTGCCTCTGCCGCGCAGCCGGCGGCCGCCGCGGCTGCTCCGGTGCACCAGGTGTCCGCCGCGCTGGTGTCGCTCGCCCGGGCCCCGGACGGCGGACAGCGCATGACGTTGCGGCTGGAGCCGGCCACGCTGGGCCAGGTGCAGATCCGCATCGACCGTCCGCAGGATGCGCCGGCGCGGGTGGAGATCGTGGTGCAGCGTCCCGAGACACTGACGCTGCTGCTGCGCGACCAGCCGCAATTGCAGCGGGCGCTGGACCAGGCGGGCGTGCCGGCGGACGGGCGCAGCCTGAGCCTGCACGTCGCGCCGCCGGAGTCCGGCGTATCGCCGGGCAGTGCGAGTTCCGGCGCGGCGGCCGGCTCCGACCCGGGCCAGGGCGGCGGCAACGGTGGCGGCACAAGGTCCGGCGGGCAAGGCCAACCGGGCGGCGCGGCGGAACCGGAGCCGGACGATCCCTCCGCCCCGTTGACCCGCTGGCTGCGGGCCGGCCTCGACATCACCGCCTGAAGGATTGCCGCCATGAGCATCGCCTCGGTCGTCGCCCAACAGAACGCCGCCCGCGCGCAGGCCGCCGCCAGCGCCGCGTCGCAGACCGGTACCGCGGCGATGACATCGCTGGACGGCAATTTCAACGATTTCCTCAACATGCTGATGACGCAGTTGCAGAACCAGGATCCGACCAGTCCGATGGACACCAGCCAGTTCACCAGCGAGCTGGTGCAGTTTTCCTCGGTGGAGCAGCAGATTCAGACCAACTCGAGCCTGACGAGCCTGATCCAGCTCACGCAGGGCGGCGAGGTGATCCAGGGCAGCTCGATGATCGGCAAGCAGGTGACGGTGCAATCGACCCAGATACCGTTGCAGAACGGCAAGGGCACTGTGAACATTACGTCGCCGGCGGCGGAGCCGGTGTCGATTTCCATCGCCAATTCCGCGGGTACCAGCATTTACAACGCGACGACGGTCGCGGCGGCGGGGTCGAACACCTGGAGCTGGAATGGCACGGACAACGGCGGGCAGACGGTGCCAGACGGTCTGTACACGCTGGTTGCGACCGGCAGCAATGTGGGCGGCGGCACGAGTATGCTGCCGTTCACGGTGACCGGCACGGCGACCGGGGTGGCGAGCTCGAACAATACGGTGAATTTGCAACTTGGCGCGCTGTCGGTGCCGTTCAGCGCGGTGACGTCGGTGGGGAACTGATGCCAGGCGCCCGAAAGACTGAGGTACGCGCGCGAGAACCGAGCACCATGTCGTTGCGAGTTGACCACCGGCCTGGCGGCCGACCCGCGGCTGAATGAAACTGGCGGGACTGGGGCGGCCGAGCAATAGTTGCTGGTTCGCTCGCCGGCGATGCCGGACTGACGGGCGGGCAACCTGGCATCTCCGTGCTTGTCACCGGACCGCCCGACCGTCCAGGATCACCCCCCAGGGCACGACAAGGAGCTTCACTCCGGTGATTCTGCTGCAGGTGGTCGTCAGTGGCCTGCTGATGGGGGCGGTGTACGCACTGTTCTCCTCTGGCCTCACGCTCATCTGGGGCATGATGAACGTGGTGAACTTCGCCCATGGCGACTTCGTCATGCTGGCGATGTACGTCGCCTTCTTCGCCTACACCCTGTTGCACGTCGGCCCCGTGGTGTTCATCCCGCTGGCCGCGGTGCTGCTGTTCGGGCTTGGCGTCGCGGTCTATTTCGGCCTGGTGCGCCACATGGTGCGCGGACCGGTGCTGGCGCAGATCCTCGGCACGTTCGGCCTGGCATTGGTGCTGCGCTACGCGGCGTTCTGGGCATTCTCCGCCAATTTCGTCTCCCTGCCGGACAATCTCGTCGGCGGCACCTTCGCTGTCGCCGGCCTGCGCATCGAGGCTTCGCGACTCCTCGGCGGCGCGCTTGCCCTGGTCATCACCGTCGGCATGCACCTGGTGCTGACGCGCACCATGCTCGGCAGCCGCATCCTCGCGGTGGCCGAGGACCGCAACGCGGCGATGCTGATGGGCATCCGCCCGGACCGCATGCAAGCCCTGGCCTGGGGAGTCGGCGCCGCATCCACCGGCGTTGCCGGAGCGCTGATCGCCCTGTTCTTCTACATCTCCCCCACCGTCGGAGAATCGCTGGCGCTGATCGCGTTCGTCGTCGTCTGCCTGGGAGGCTTCGGCTCGGTGCCCGGTGCCCTGCTCGCCGGCCTGTCGATCGGCGTGATCCAGGCGCTGTCCGCTTACCTGATCGGCGCGGTGTACCAGAATGTCGTTGTCTATTCGCTGTTCCTGCTGGTGCTCTGGGTGCGACCCCAAGGCTTGCTCGGCACCACATGAAGCAATGGCCGCTCGTCCTGCTCGGCTTTTGCCTCCTTGCCGCCTGGCCGCTGCTGACGCAGGACGTTTTTCTCCAGCGCATCGGCGCCCTCGTCTTGCTCGCGGCGATCTCCGCCTCCGCCTGGAATCTGCTCGGCGGCTATGCCGGCCAGGTTTCCATCGGACACGCGGTGTATTTCGGCACCGGCGCCTATAGCTCCCTGGTGGTCTATACCGAGTGGGGTTGGCCGCCGATCGCCGGAGCGCCGCTCGGCGTGCTGGTGTCCTGCGCGCTGGCGCTGGTCGTCGGCACGCCGACTTTTCGACTCCGCGGGCACTATTTCTCCATGGCCACGATCGCCGCGGCTGAGCTGGCGCGCATCGTCGCCGGCAACTGGAAGCTGGTCGGCGCCGCGGTCGGCCTGATGGGGCCGCCGAGGCCGCGCACGCTGGCCGACCTGTCGTTCATCAGCCCGGTGCCGTACCACTATTTGTTCCTCGCCGTGCTGATCGTGCTGCTGGCGTTGACCTGGCACATGCAGCGCAGCCGCATGGGCTACTACCTGGCCGCCATCCGCGGCGGCGACCGCGCGGCACGCAGCCTCGGCGTGCCGATTCTGCGCTACAAGCTGTATGCCCTGCTGCTGTCCGCGAGCTTCACCGCGATCGCCGGATCGCTCTATGCGGTGATGGTCGGCTTCATCGATCCGGACAGCGCGATGGGCATCCTGATCTCGGTGAAGATGGTGATCATCGCGGCGCTGGGCGGTGCCGGCACGCTGTTCGGCCCGCTGGTCGGCGCGGCGATCCTGGTGCCGCTGGAGGAAACCACCAACGCCTGGTTCGGCGGCAGCGGCACCGGCATCACCTTCATCATCTACGGCGCGATCATCCTGCTGGTCACCCGCTTCCAGCCCGGCGGCGTTGCGGTGATCTGGCAGCACGTCACGACGCGGTTCGAGCGCCGCCGCGCCGCGTCGCGGAACATCGGCCGTGCCGCCTGAAACGCCCCTGCTTCAGGCCAGGGGTATCGCCATGGCATTCGGCGCGTTCCGCGCGGTGGACGGCGCCGACCTCGACGTGAACGAGGGAGAGATCGTCGGCCTGATCGGCCCCAACGGCGCCGGCAAGAGCACGTTCTTCAACTGCCTGGCCGGCGACGCGGCGCCAACCGAGGGCAGTATCCGCTTCGCCGGCCGTGACGTGACCCGCGCGACGCCGGAGGAACACGCGCGCCTCGGCATGGCGCGCAGCTTCCAGATGCCGGTCACCTTCGAGGACATGAGCGTCGCCGACAACGTCATGGTCGGCGCCTTCCTGCGCCATTCGCACCGCGCCGACGCACGCCGCGCGGCGGCCGAGGTACTGGCATTCACCGGCCTGGCGCCGCTGGCCGAGACCGCTGCGCGCTCGCTCGGCACGCCCGGACGCAAGCGGCTGGAAATCGCCCGTGCGCTGGCGACCGAGCCGCGGCTGTTGCTGCTGGACGAGGCTCTGGCGGGGCTGACACCAGCGGAAACACGGCTGGCGATCGAGCTGGTGCGGCGGATCAGCGCGCGCGGCATCACCATCGTGATCGTGGAGCATGTCATGGAGGTCATTCTCTCCCTGACCGAGCGCGCGGTGGTGTTCCACCAGGGCAAGGTCATTGCGCAGGGCGCGCCGCGCGAGGTGGTGGAAGATCCGGCGGTGATCGCAGCCTATCTCGGGCACCACGTGAAGCGGGTACGGCGGTGAATTTCCATCAGCGCGAGCAGCGCCGTGTCGGCAGCGGGGGGCGACCGGAGGATTGACGCTCCGTCACTGCATAATGTGAATGCACATCGCGCGATTCACGTGGAGACCGAACAAAAACGCGACCGACATCCGAAGGCGTGGAATTGCCTTTGAGGATGCAAAGCGTATGTTCGCCGGGCCGACAGCCGAGCGAGAGTTCGAGGTTTGGTGCTCCCAGTGATCGAACCGCGAAGCGGACCGGTCACGGCAGCCCGGGCTGCGTGGAAGACTCCTCTCCGGCACCGCCAAAGGCTGCCCCCTCTCACCGGTACTCCGCCCGCAAGTGGTGGATCAACGGGTTGTCCGCCTCCGCGTGCATCAGGTTGCGAAACCCGCGGCTGACCCGCCCCAGATGCCGCCGCCGGTAGTCGGCGGCGCCGAACGCCGGCGACGGATCGACGTCACCCAGTGTCCCGGCCTGCAGGAAATGCGCGAACGGGTCGCGGCGCGGGCCCAACTCCTCCGCGTGCCGCGCAACGTACCAATCCACGTCGAACAGCGGCGTCGGGCTGAATGCCTGGCTGCGCCGGTGCGCGAGGTAGTGCGCCAGCGCGCCCTGTTCCGGCGGAATGCCATAGGTCGCGCGATACCAGCCGGGGTCGAAATACGGCACCGGCCGGCGGTTGGCCGCTTCCCCCTCGCACACGTAATGCACCAGCGGATTGAGCCCCAACCGCACCACCCGGGGATTGCTCGCCAAATACCAGCCGGTGTCGAAATAGATGTTCGGCTTGCGCTTCTCCGCCCAGCCGAAGCGGCAGAAATGCAACGTCGGATCGAGCGCCGCCTCGTGCACGTCGCTGCTGTTGACCAGATAGTAGTTGGCGTCCACCAGGCCGGAAGCCTTGAGCAATGCGGGGTCGGGGAACGTCTCCTGCCGCGCGCGCGCCATGTCGTCGAGGTAATGCCGGAACGGGTCCTGGCCGCGGGCCGCATGTTCGCGCCAGGGCGGCAGGAACGGCACCGCATACAGCGCGGCGCAGGGGGCAAACCGGCCGGAGCCGCGCCGGGGCAGGAAGTGGCGCAGCGCCAGTCGGTCCGGCGCCAGATCATGCGCGGCCCGGTACCAGTCCGGATCGAAAAACGGCGCGGGCCGGCGGCCTTCCAGATCGCCATGGCGCAGGTAGTGCACCAGCGGGTTCATCGCCGACCCGGTCACGTCGGGATAGGCCATCAGATACCAGGCCGTGTCGAAATATGGGTTCGGCTTGCGGCCCTCCTGCCACCCGTGCCGCACGAAATGCACCACCGGGTCGAGGCCGGCTTGCCCGACATCGGGATAGACCCGCAGGTACCACGCCGCGTCGAACAGGCCCGAGATGCCGAGTTCGGCGGTGTCGGCGGCCTGATCCTGGTTCTGCGCCACAGCCGACACGGCAAAGCCTCAGTTGGCGGCGGCGACCAGCGAGGCCGCGCCCAGCTCCCGCGCCAGCGCGCCGGCGACCTCGGCCAGCACAACGTCCCAGGCGCCGGGATAGCCCTGCCGGAACAGCCGCAGCGTCGGGTACCAGGGGCTGTCGCTGCGATCGAGCATCCAGCGCCAGTCCGCTGCCTTGGGCAGCATGACCCAGGCCGGCCTGGCCAGCGCACCGGCCAGATGCCCCATCGACGTATCCACCGTTACGACCATGTCGAGGTTTTCGATCACCGCCGCGGTCTCGCCGAAATCGGTCAGGTCGGCGGAAAGGTCGGTCATGCCGCGAAACCGCGCCATGGATACCAGGTCGGTGGCGGGCACCGGCTTCTGCAACGACACGAACACGGCCCCCGGGACGGCATCGGCGATCGGCTGCATGCGCCCCAGCGCCAGCGAGCGCCGGCGGTCGTTCGGATGTGTGGGCCGGCCGGTCCAGGCCAGGCCAATGCGCCGGCCCGGTGGAAGCTGGGCGGCAAACCGCTCCCGCCACGCCGCCACGCGGGCCGGATCGGCCTTGAGGTAAGGTACCTGCGCCGGAATCGTCGCCAGGTTGGTCTGGAACAGATAGGGCAGGGTGGACAGCCGGCAATGCGCCGCGTGGCCGGGCACGTCGTTCCAGCGGTGGCAGTACTGCTTCACGCCCGGGATGGTCTGCAGGATCGGCCCCATCTCGGCGGAGCACCCCAGCACCACCTCCTCGCAGCGTGCGGCGACCATCGGGATGTAGCGGGCGAACTGGATGGTGTCGCCGTAGCCCTGGTCGCCGACCAGCAGAATGCGCCCCTTCGGGATCGACATGCCGTTCCAGTGCGCCGAGGTCATCTTCGGCATGGTGTTCTTGCCGGCCTCGGTTTCGTTGCGCCACTCGTATTCCAACCAGCCGGGGGCGAAATCGCCCATCGCCAGCAGGTTCTGCGCCAGCGCCAAATGCCCGTCGGCATGCTCGCGTTTCTGGCCGAGCGCGCGCAACAGGCAGGCGACGGCGCGCTCCCGGTCGTCCACATCGACGAAGATCAGCGACAGGTTCACCAGGTTGTCGGCGTTCCCCGGGTCCAGCCGCACCGACTCCTGTCCTGTCGCCAGCGCTTGCTCCATCCGGTATGTGGCACGGCAGAGCGAGGCGAGGTGGGCATACCAACTCGCATTGCCCGGCCGCAGCTTGATGGCACGCTCGAGCAGGCCGATGCCGCGCTCGGGGTCGTTCTGCAGGGCGCTGATGATGCCGAGCAATGCGAGTGCGGTCGGATGATCGTGCGAGACGGCGAGGACATCGTTGCAGATGCCGGCGGCCTCATTCAGGCGTTTCGCCTGGGCCGCGACCTGGGCGCGGGTCAGCGCCTGATCGAGGGTCTCGCCACCCGGGGTCACTGTGGGCTGGGCGGCGGGCTGGGCCGCCGTCTGGCTGGTGGCAGTGTTGCTGGCGCTCATGGGCGGAAATTGCCTTGCGGGGCGGCCAAGGGGCAAGCGGTTTCGGGGCCGGCCCATTCTTGCGGTCAGGCACGCGCATGGGCGGCGCTGTGCGCATCGCGTGCCGCGGCGGTCCGCAGGGCCGCAACGAAAGCAAGCTGGGACCGGCGCCCTGCGCGCGGAGCGTTCGCCCCCGTGGGTGGTGGGTCGGTTTGAGCGTCCGCTTTGGTGAAGGTTTTCGGACGCCGGCCGTCGCAGGCCGCGCGTTCTGGGCATGGGGCCGGCGTACGAAAACCGCCCAAGCACGAACCCGCGGGGATGCGGCGATGGTCTATGGGGATTTCGAGTTTTGCTCGGTTGA
>DATLQW010000038.1:0-20281 GCA_035535035.1 Acetobacteraceae bacterium | reverse complement strand
GCGCGCGTGACGATGCGGCAGGCGACCTTGCGGGTGGTCCTCGAAGGCACCGCGAAGAAGGGCGACGTGCTTGGCGTGGCGCGGCTGGCGGGCATCATGGGCGCCAAACGCACCGCGGAACTGATCCCGCTCTGCCATCCGCTGCCGATCGAGGCGGTCTCGGTCGAATTGTCGCCCGCTCCGCCCGATGCCGTGGAGATCGCCGCCACCGTGCGCACCACCGGGCGCACCGGGGTGGAAATGGAGGCGCTGACCGCGGCCGGCGTGGCGGCGCTGACGGTCTACGACATGCTGAAGGCGATCGATCGCGGCATGCGCATCGAGGGGCTGCGCCTGGTGCGCAAATCCGGCGGCAAGTCGGGCGAGTTCACCCAGCCTTGAGGCAGCATCCCCGAGACCGGCTTGGGAATCGGCATCCATGATCAGCGTGGCGGAAGCGCGGGCGCGCATTCTCGAGCCGCTGCACCCGCTGCCGCCCGAGACGGTCGCCCTGGCGGCGGCGTGCGGGCGCGTGAGCGCCGCGCCGGTGATCGCGCGATTGACCCAGCCGCCGGCGGACGTTTCCGCAATGGACGGCTACGCGGTGCGGAGCGCCGACGGCGCCGCCGGCGCGCGGCTCGGCGTCGTCGGCAGCGCCCCGGCCGGCCACCCGTTCGCGGGCCGGGTGGAGCGCGGCGGGGCGGTATCCATTTTCACCGGCAGCGTCGTGCCCTCCGGCGCCGACGCGGTCGTCATCCAGGAAGACACCACGCGCGACGGCGATGGCGTGATGTTGCGCGAGGCGGCGGTCGCCGGGCGGCATATCCGCCGCGCCGGCCAGGATTTTTCCGAAGGCGAAACGGTGATCCCCCCGGGCCGGCGGCTCGGTCCGCGCGACATCGGGCTGGCCGCCGCGGCCAACCATCCCTGGCTGGTCGTGCGCCGCCGGCCGCGCGTGGCCATCCTCGCCACCGGCGACGAGATCGCGTTGCCGGGCGAGCCGATCCCGCCGGGCGGCATCGTCAGTTCCAACACGCACGCACTGGCGGCGCTGGTGCGGGTTGCGGGCGGGGAGCCGCTGGTGCTGCCGGCGGTCCGCGACGATCGCGCCATGATTGCCGCCGCCGCCGAGCAGGCGTCCGGGGCGGACATGCTGCTGACCAGCGGCGGCGCCAGCGTGGGCGAGCACGACCTGGTGCAGCGGGCGCTCGCCGAGCGCGGGCTGCGGGTCGATTTCTGGCAGATCGCCATGCGCCCGGGCAAACCGCTGATGCACGGCCGCCTCGGGACCATCCCGGTGCTGGGCCTGCCCGGCAACCCGGTGTCCGCCTTGGTTTGCGCGATCCTGTTTCTGCTGCCCGCGCTGGCGCGCCTGAGCGGGCTTTCCGCCGATCCGCTGCCGACGACGCCGGCCCGGCTGGGCGGGGACTTGCGCGCCAACGACCGCCGCGCCGACTTCCTGCGTGGCCGGCTCAGCCGCGACGCCGATGGCGCGCTGGTGGCGACCGCCTTCCCGCGCCAGGATTCGGCGCTGGTGAAACTGCTGGCCGAAGCCGACGCGCTGATCCTGCGCCCGCCGCACGCCCCGGCGGCAGAAGCCGGCGCCATGGTGGAGGTGATCCGTCTCGACACGCTCGGCGTGTAGCCGCGGGCATCGTGCATCGGGCAGTGGGTCAGTTTGGGGCCTCGCTTGACGGCGCGGCGCGAACCAATCTAGAACGACGGATAGTTGCCGGTTTGTTCCGAAGCGGATTGCGATCACGGCCGGATGCGCCGGCAGTGCCGCGCCCGCTGCCGCGCCGGCCGGCAAGGGAGGATGCCACGCATGCTGACGCGCAAGCAGCACGAGCTGCTGATCTTCATCGACGGGCATCTCAAGGCCACCGGCTTTTCGCCCAGTTTCGAGGAAATGAAGGAGGCGCTGCGGTTAAAATCGAAATCCGGCATCCACCGGCTGATTTCGGCGCTGGAGGAGCGCGGGTTCTTGCGGAGGCGCCACCACCGCGCGCGGGCACTGGAGGTGATGCGGCTGCCGGACGACGTGGCGGCGCGGGCGGAACCGGCCGGCGGCCGCCAGGAAGCTGCGGCGGGTTTCGCGGCCAACGTGATCCGCGGCGATTTCACCGCCCGCCTGCCCGGCGTGCGCGCCGCCACCGAGGCGCCGGCGGTGCAACTGCCGCTTTACGGCCGGATTGCCGCCGGCCTGCCCATCGAGGCGCTGCGCGAGCAGGGCGCGCAGATCGAGGTGCCGATGGCGCTGCTCGGCAGCGGCGAGCACTACGCGCTGGAAGTGGCGGGCGATTCCATGGTCGATGCCGGCATTTTGGACGGCGACACGGCGATCGTGCGCAAGGCCGAGACGGCCGAGACCGGCCAGATCGTGGTGGCGCTGATCGACGATGCCGAGGTCACGCTGAAACGGCTGCGCCGGCGCGGCAACTCGATCGCGCTGGAGCCGTGCAACGTGCGGCACGAGACGCGGATCTTCCCGGCCGACAAGGTGAAGGTGCAAGGGCGTTTGGTGGCGCTGATGCGGCGGTATTGAGGAGCCACCGCCGAACCGAGGGTTCACCGCCGAATAGTCACGTTAGGGCCGGTTGCGCAGGCGGCATGCCGCTGCTTCCGTCATCCCCGCGAACGCTCTGTCCGCCATCCGCACTTTCGCGGCGACGACGGACAGAGCAGATGGTGCAATGAACTCCGCTGCGCGCGTACTCCAGCACATTCCGCGCCCCGGTCACGGACCGGCACGCCACCCCACGAAACGTTAACCTGCCCTAAACCTTCGCCGGCAATACTGACACGCCACAGCAGGCCGACGCGATCGCACCCATGACCTCCTCCCTCTCCCACGCTGATGTCGCCCGCCTGCTGGCGGAGCCCTCGGTCGAGATGCGTGCCGAGCTCGCCGCCAAGATGGCGCAGGAGATCGACAGCACGCGCCTCACGCCGGACGAACTGGCCATCGCCCAAGACATCGCCCGGATCATGGCGCAGGATGTCGCTGAAACGGTCCGCCGGGCGCTGGCCGAAAGCCTGCGCCGGGCGGTGCGCCTGCCACGCGACGTGGCGCTGCGCCTGGCGAACGATGTCGAGGCGGTGGCGCTGCCGATCCTGACGGACTCGCCGGCCCTCGCCGAAGCCGACCTGGTGGCCATTCTGCGCCACGCCGACCCGATCCGGCAGCAGGCGATCGCTTCGCGGGACGATGTGTCGGAACCGGTCGCGGACGCGCTGATTGGCGAGGCCCACGAAAGCGCGGTGGTGGCGCTGCTGGGCAACAAGGCCGCGCGGATCGGCGAGCCCAGCCTGCACCGCGCGGTCGATCGCTTCGCGGGCAGCGAGGTTGTGAAGACCAGCATCGTGCACCGGGCCAGCCTGCCGGTGACCGTAGCCGAACGTCTTGTCGTGATGGTCACGGACGAGCTGCGCGACTACCTGCTGTCGCATCACGCTTTGCCGCCGGCCGTCGCCGCCGATCTCGTGCTGCAGAGCAGGGAACGGGCGATCATCGGGCTGAGCATGCGGGCCAGCCGGCACGAACTGGAAACCTTGATCCGGCAGATGCAGCAGCACCAGCGGCTGACTCCGTCGCTGATCCTGCGCGCGCTGTGCATGGGCGACCTGGCATTCTTCGAAACCGCCCTGGCGGTGCGCGCCCACGTGCCGGCGGAGAACGCGCAGGTATTGGTGCAAGATGCCGGCGGCAACGGGCTGGCCTCGCTGTACCGCAAGGCCGGACTGCCTGCGAGCCTGCTGCCGGTGTTCCGCGTCGCGGTGGACGCAGTGAACAGCACAGGGCTGGACGGGGGCGAGCGCGACTTCGAGCGCTACCGCGCCCGCGTCATCACCCGCATCCTGTCGCAGTGCGAGGATTTTTCCCCGGACGACCTGGACTACCTGGTGGACAAGCTGGGCGACGTGCTGACCATGGCGTAGCGATTCAGCCCAGCGCCGACGACAACCCCGCCTATACTGGCCGGTCGCCCGCCACCGTGACGCGGAACCCGGAGCGGGTGTGCGGCCAGTAGTCCCACATCGCGCGGTGCTGCACGCAGCGATTGTCCCAGAACGCCACCGAGTTCGCCTGCCAGCGGAAGCGGCACTGGAACAGCGGGTTCTCCGCATGGGTCCAGAGATAGTCCAGGATCGCGTGGCTCTCGTCGCGCGGCACACCCAGCAGGCGCCGGGTGAAGCCGCGGTTGACGTACAGCGCCTTCTGGCCGGTGACCGGATGCGTGCGTACCACCGGATGTTCCGCGCGCGGATAGGTCGCCTTGTCGCCGACACCGGCATATTTGTAGGTGCCGCGATAGTTTTCCTCGCCGTCATGCAGCGCGACCAGGCCGTCGAGATACGCCTTCATGCGGTCCGACAGCGACTCGTATGCCGCGTACATCGAGGCGAACAGCGTATCGCCGCCCTTCGGCGGGCAGGTCTTGATGTACAGGATGCTGCCCATGGGCGGTTCCGGATCGCAGGAAACGTCGCTGTGCCAGCCTTCGCCGTTGGCACGGGGCGAGTTCTGGTCGGCGTGGATGACCATCATCTCCGGATGGTCCGGATGCGCCGGCGCCGCCGGATGGATGTGCAGCTCGCCGAAACTCCGTCCGAACGCCAGATGCTGCTCCGGCGCCATGTGCTGGTCGCGGAAGAAGATCACGAGATTCTCTGCCAGCGCGCGGTGCACCTCCGCCATCTGGTGGTTGCCGAGCGGCTTCGACAGGTCGATGCCGCCGATCTCGGCGCCGATGATCGGCGTCAGCTTGTCCACGCTGATCGTCTCGTACGGCGCCTCGTTGCCGGGCTGGTGCTTGTAGCGCGGACCGTTATTGCCGCGCATCGGGTCCATCATCGTGGTTCCTCCTGGCTGGGGCGCCGTATGTTGCCGCTCTGGCGTGGAATGCCGGTTTGTTCGTAGCAGACCCGGGCGAAGGCGGCGACGCCATCGCGGATCACCTGCTTGCTGGGCATGGCGAAGCACAGGCGCAGGTGCGATTTCGAATTGTCGGCGCTGACGGCCCAGGCCGGGCCCTCGTTGAAGGCAATACCGGCATCGGCGGCAGGCTTCAGCAGCTTGCGCGTATCGACCTCGTCCGGCAGCTTGATCCACAGGAAGATGCCGCCCTTCGGCACCCAGCATTCCGCCGCGCTGCCGAACTCCCGCTCAACCGCCTCGACCATGGCGTCCAGCTTACCCTGCAGCACGCCGTTCAGGTGAGCCAGGTGCCGGTCGAAATTCTTCGAGAAATATTCGGCGACGATCATCTGGTCCAGCGCGCCGGTGCCGCTGTCGCCCTTCAGCGGCAACAGGCGGCGCATGATCTCCCATGGCGCGATGACGTAGCCGAGCCGCAGGGCCGGCGCGAGCGACTTGGAGAACGAGCCGAGATGGATCACCGCGCCGGGGTCCAACGCATACAGCGCCGGCGGCGCCTCGACGCCCTGCCACAACAGGTCAGCGTAGCATTCGTCCTCGAAGATCGCGACGTTATATTCGTGCGCGAGCCGCAGCAGCGCATGCCGGCGGTCCAGCGGGAGAATACTCGCGGTGGGGTTCTGGATGGTTGGGATGGTGTAGATGAATTTCGGCGTAACGCCCTTGACCTTCAGCGCGGCGAGTTGCGCCGCCAGCGCGTCGATGACGATGCCGTCGGCATCCAGCTTCATGGCCTCAAGTTTCGCCCCGAGCTTGCGGAACCGGTTCAGCGCGCCCTGGTAGCAGAATTCCTCGGCCAGCACCGTGTCGCCCGGATTGAGCAACAGCTTGCTGATCATGTCGATTCCCTGGCCTGAACCGGTGACGATCATCACGTCGTCGATGGGCGCCGCGATGCCGCGATGCTGCTTCGATTTGTCGGCAACGAACTGGCGGAGGCCGGGATAGCCTTGCGGCCCCATGCCAAGATTGTAGATCGCAAGCCTGGAACCTTCACGCCGCAATACCGACGCCGCCGCCTCCACCAGTCCCTCGATCGGGATTTGCTCCGGGTCGTTGTTGCCACCGACGAAATAGTATTTCGGAAACGGTGCCCACCGCGGCGCCGGGTCCGGCAACCCGTCGCTGTACAGCCTGGCGTAATCGAGGGCGGTGGCGCTCATGGATCGGCTTCCTCCGGATGATCGGGCGCGAGGTTAGCAAGGATGCCGCCGGCCGTCACCCTGCGGGGATTTGCGGTCGCGGGGGACTCGCCCGGATCGGCCGCGATGACGCGCCGGAGCCTGGTCACGCGCAAGCCCGGCTCCGCGATTCAGCAGGTTTCAACACTGAAGAGGCATGGAGAAAATGAAGCGGCGGAATGCGCGCGCGATTTCGCCCGATAGTCACCCGGCCGTCCCGCGACCGTCGGCATCCAGCGCCTTGCGCAGGAAGTATTTCGTGTGGCCCGGTGGGTAATCGTCGAGCTGTCCGACCACCGCGTAGCCGCGGTTCCGATAAAATGCCAAAGCCTGGAAACTATGCGTCTCCAGCGTCGCATGCGCACAGTCATGTTCCACCGCGAACGCCTCCGCGGCATTCATCAGCCGCGTGCCGTTGCCGCGTGAGCGCCACGCCGATGCGACCCACAGGAAACGCACCTGCAGCCAGCCGCCCCAGGTGAAGCCGGTCAGGCCGCCCAGCCACTCGCCGCGGGAGTTGCGCAGGAAAAAACCGACCGGGAAGAACTCCGCCATGCCGGTTGCCGCGAAATTATGGTTCACCACGCCGTCTTCGACGAAGCGCTCCAGCGCGTCGCCGGGAAACGGTTCGTAGATAAGTTCCAGCCGTTCCATCGGCTACATCGTCTTCTGCATGTCGGCGTCCGTGTTGATCGCCTGGCCGCTGATCGTCGCGCCGAACGGACTGGCGCGATACAGCGCCCTGTTGGCGACATCCTGTTGGCTGACGACGCAGCGCAGCGACATGGTCGCCGCGGTGCGGTCGGTCATCTCGATTTCCGAAATCCCGGCCGCCCGCAGCGCCGCCACGCCGGCATCGGCGCCGATGCCGGGATGGCCGCAGGATGCCAGCGCTTCGGGGGCGACACCGGAGACGAACACGCGCGCGCCTGTGACCATGATCGACTCCTGCCGAGCCTCGGCCACAGTGTCGCGGAAGCGCTTGGCTGCGACAAGAGCCGGACATGGACAAGGACAGCGCCGGGCGGGGCCGCGGGCGGGAAGCGCCCTGGCGGACGAGCGTCAGGGCGGCGGCGGTGCGCCTGGCTGGTTCACCGGTCGATAACCCGAGGCCCCCCAAGGGTTGTTCGGGTCGCGCGGCAAGGGCGGCGGATGCAGCAGCCGGGCGGTCATCGCCGCAGCGCCGGCGCCGGCGAGCACCGCGGCGGTGAACCATTTGATGCCAGGATCGTACCAGCGCGTCCCGACCAGCAGCAGGAACAGCGCCGAGACGATGAACAAGGCGCCACCGCCGCGCAGCCCGCGCCGCCGCGCCAGGACCGCCAGCACGGCGAACACCGCATAGAGCGCGAGGGCCGCGGCGCGCACGGCATTGAATGCGCGCGCCGACAAGGTTTCGATCAGGTTGCCGATGAACCACCAGAGGCGGGACAGGTACGCCTCGCAAGCCTGGATGAAATCCTGCGGACCGATGACATACAGCACGACCATCAGCACGATGCCGCCGATCCAGATCAGTCCGATGGTCCTGCGGTCCAAGCTGCCTCCATCCGGTTGCCGCGCCACGCCGCCAATGTGGGGCGCGCATGCGCCGGCGTCATCCCCCGCCGGATCGGGAACGCCGGGCGCAGCCGGGTCGGGCAATGCGGTGCTGCCGGGCCGGACCAAACGGGCGCTGTCCGGGGTGGGCGCAGACGGTTGTGGCATCCATGATGGCGGCAGCCGGTTTCGTGGTATTCGGCGGCCTGCGCAGCAGCGGGATGGAATGACCGCGCGGGTTGTGGGATCATGCGTTGCATCAGCAACCAAGGGAGCGTTCCTATGGCACGGACAGCCGTCACGCCGGCGGGTCTCAATCACCTCGTCCTCAATGTGCGCGACATGGAGGAGTCGCACCGGTTTTGGACCGAAATGCTGGGCTTCCAGCAGGTGGGCGAGCTGCATGCGACACCACAACGGCCGAACCCGCCGAAGATGCGGTTCTACAGCGGCGATCACGGCGGTGGCAGCATGAACCACCACGACGTTGCACTGGTGGAGAACGCCAGCCTGCCGGCGCCGCCGGCGGAATGGAGCATGTTCGGCATGCCCTGCGCGATCAACCATATCGCGATCGCGCTGCCGAGCCGCGAGGCATGGCTGGAGCAATTGGCGTATCTGCAGGAACGTGGGGTAAAATTCGATCGTCGTGTCGATCATGGCATGACGCACAGCCTGTATATTCACGATCCGAACGGCTACGGCATCGAGTTGCTGTACGAGTTGCCGCGCGAGGTGTGGGAAGGCGACATCGACGCGGCGTTGAATTTCGCCGTTCAGTTGCCGACGGAAGGCAAGGCCGCGCTGGCGGACCAGGGCGAGGGCGTGCCGCTGTTCGGCCGCCGCGAAGCCGTCGCATCCTGAGGAGCGGACGATGTTGGACGAGCGCACGATCGAGGCGTTGGCACGCGCCTACCACGCGGCGGAAATGGCGCGTCGGCGGACCCGCGCGCCAAGCGTGCTGCATCCCGGGTTCAGCACCGAGGACGCGTACGCCGTCCAGCGCAAGTGGGTGGCGATCAAGGTTGCGGAAGGCAACACGATCAAGGGCCACAAGATCGGCCTGACGTCGCGCGCGATGCAGCGCCAGGCCAACATCACCGAGCCCGACTACGGCGCGTTGCTGGAGGACATGTTCTACCCGGACGGGGCGCATATTCCGGTGGACCGCTTCATCCAGCCGCGGCTGGAATGCGAGTTGGGCTTCGTCATCGGCCGTCGACTGAAAGGCCCGAACTGCACGATCTTCGACGTGCTGAGCGCGGTCGATTACGTGACGCCGTCGGTCGAAATCGTTGACGGGCGAACGCATCGGGTCGATCCGGAGACCAACGCGCCGCGCCAGGTGGTGGACAGCATCGCCGACAACGCGGGCAATGCCGCGCTGGTGGTGGGCGGGCGGCCGGTCAGGCCGATGGAGGTCGATCTGCGCTGGGTGTCGGCGTTGTGCTATCGCAACGGCATCATCGAGGAATCCGGCGTCGCCGCCGCGGTGCTGAACCACCCGGCGAACGGCGTGGCGTGGCTGGCCAACAAGCTGGCACCGTTCGATATCGCGCTCGAGCCGGGTCAGTTCGTGCTGGGCGGTTCGTTCACCAGCACGGTGGAAGCGCACGCCGGCGACCAGTTCCACATCGACTACGGGCCGCTGGGTTCGATTTCGTGCCGGTTCGTATGAACCTCTCCCGCTGCGCGGGCGAGGTTTAATGGAGATGCGCATGGATGACGCTTTCGAATCGTCCGCCAACATGAAATTCGGCGTCGGTCAACCGATGCGCCGGGTGGAAGACCGCCGATTGCTCACCGGCAAGGGGCGCTATCAGGACGACCAGACGTTTCACCGGCAGACCTGGTGCGTGTTCGTTCGCTCGCCCCACGCGCATGCGCGGATCCGTTCCGTTGATACGCAAGCCGCGGCGAATGCACCGGGCGTGCTGGCGGTTTATACCGGCACCGACTACGCGAATGACGGGCTCGCCATGCCGAAAGCGGCCATGCCGCGCAAGAAACGCGACGGCTCGCCGATGTTCGCGCCGCAGCGGCCCGCCCTGGTAGTCGATCGCGCACGCTATGTCGGCGATCCGGTGGCAATGGTGATCGCCGAGACGCTTGCGCAGGCGAAGGACGCGGCAGAGCAGGTGGCGGTCGATTACGAGCCGCTTCCCGCGGTGACGTCAGTTGCGGCAGCGGCGGAGCCGGACGCGCCGCGGCTGTGGGACGAAAACCCCGACAACATCTCGCACACCACCGAGCGCGGCGATCGGGCGGCAACCGAGGCGGCCTTCGCGCGCGCGGCCCACATCGTCAAGCGCCGCTACGTGATCACCCGCGTGCACGCGCAGTACATGGAGCCGCGCGGCGCGATCGGCATCTATGACCCGGCGGAAGACCGCTACACGCTTTATGCCGACGTGAACTATCCGCACCGCGTGCGCAACATGCTCGCCAACATGGTGTTCAAGGTGCCGGAGAGCAAAGTCCGCGTGGTCTGCCTCGACGTGGGCGGCGGGTTCGGTGCCAAGGGCTGGCAATATGTCGAGCACCGGCTGACGCTGTGGGCGGCGCGCAAGCTGGGGCGGCCGGTGAAGTGGAAATGCGAGCGTTCCGAGGTGCTGCTGGCCGACGAGCATGGCCGCGACAATGTCGGCACGATTGAGCTGGCGTTCGACGAGGCGGCTAAAATCGTCGGCCTGCGCATGCACATGCTGGCGAGCATCGGCGCCTATATCGCGTCGGACCGGCAATTGCTGACACCATTCGGACAGATCGGCACCGTAGTCGGCGTGTATGACATCCCGGCGGCCTGCGTGACGATCGATGCGGTGCTGTCCAACACCAGCCCCACCGCGCCGTATCGCGGTGCGGGCCGGCCGGAGGCGATCTATATCATCGAACGAGCCATGCAGGCGGCGGCACGGGAGCTGAACATCGACCCGATCGAGCTGCGCCGCCGCAATATCATTCCCGAAGCGAAAATGCCGTACAAGACCGCGCTCGGTCCGTACTATGATTGCGGCCAGTTCGGCCGCAATTTGGAGATCGCGCTGGAGGCGTCCGACTACGCGGGCTTTGCCGGCCGTCGCGAGGCTTCGCGCGCGCGCGGCAGGCTGCGTGGCATCGGCCTGGCGAATTCGATCGAGCAAGCGGCGGGGCCGACGCCGGAATATGCCGAAGTGCGGTTCAATCCGAGCGGCAGCGCGATCCTGCTGATGGGCACCAAGACGCACGGCCAGGGACACGAGACCGCGTTCAAGCAGATCCTGTGCGGCAAGCTGGGGATCGATCCGAACGACGTGCAGTTCATCGATGGCGACACCGACCGGGTGGCATTCGGAATGGGGTCGAACGGGTCGCGGTCGATGGTGACCGGCGGCTCGGCGCTGACCTTCGCGGCGCAGAAGGTGATCGACAAAGGCAAGAAGCTGGCGGCGCACCTGTTGGAGGCGGCGGAAGCAGACATCGAATTTGCCGACGCGAAATTCAGCGTGGCCGGCACCGATCGCGGGATGACGCTGAAGCAGGTGGTGGCGGCATCGTTCCAGCCGGCCCGGTTGCCGCCGGGCATGGAGCCGGGGATGTACGAGCATGCGACCTATGCGCCGAAGCGCGACACGTTCCCCAACGGCTGCCATGTCTGCGAAGTGGAGATCGACCCGGATACCGGCGCGGTTGAATTGCAGTCCTATCTCGTGGTGGACGACGTCGGCACGGTGATCAATCCGCTGACGCTCGCCGGGCAGATCCATGGCGGCGTGGCGCAGGGCGTCGGCCAGATCCTGATGGAACAGGTGGTGTATGAACCTGGATCCGGCCAGTTGCTGACGGCAAGCTTCATGGATTACTGCATGCCGCGCGCGGACAATCTGTGCAACGTCAGGATCGTCAGCAATCCGGTGCCGACCGCGGGCAATCCGCTGGGCGCGAAGGGCGCGGGCGAGGCGGGAACGGTCGGCGCGCTCCCCTCGGTGATGATCGCCGTCATGCACGCGCTGGAACCGCTCGGCGTGCGCGAACTCGACATGCCGGCGACCTCCGACCGGGTCTGGCGGGCGATGCAGGAGGGGCAGGCGGGAGGATAGACACCGATGTCATTGCGAGGAGCGCAGCGACGAAGCAATCTCCCGCGGGGGATTGCTTCGTCGCTGCGCTCCTCGCAATGACAGGATGCAGTGACGCATATGGGACAGGAAACACACAGCATGCGAACCGGCGCCGAGTACCGCGAGTCGTTGCGTGACGGGCGCAAGGTCTGGGTGGTCGGCGAGGGCCAGGTCGAGGACGTAACGACGCATCCGGCCACCCGCGCAATGGTCGATGAATACGTCGCCTGGTACGACCGTCACTTCGATCCGGCCTGGCAGGACCGGCTGCTCTCGCCGCCGGACACGGGCGGAAAGCGCCTCGCCTGGGGCTGCGTGCTGCCGAGGACCTCCGACGACCTCGTCGCGATGGGCAGAAGCTTTGCCGCGACGACGTTCCTCAGCGCCGGCAACATCACCCACACGCCGGCCTATGGCTGCCTGATCGCGCTCGGCATTCTCGGCGAGGCGCAGGCACGCGACGTCTCGCAGCAGCAGATCGGCAATGCCCTGGCTTATCGCGACGAAATCGCCCGCACCGGCCGGTTCCTCACCTTCTCGGCCGGATCAGCGACGATCGGCGCGCGCATGCGCCCGGACCCGAAGGAGCGCACTGCCCTGCGCATCGTGCGCGAAACCGATTCCGGCCTGACGATCAGCGGCAAGGTGGGCATGCACACCAGCCCGCCTTATGCGGAAGACGTCTATATCGGCGCGCATTGCGGCACCGATTTCCAGGGCCACCGCGCCACCTTCGTCGTGCCGGTGAACGCGCCCGGCGTCACCGTGATCTGCCGCCGCGTCTCCGTGCGCCACGCCAACCCCTTCATGGCGCCGCTCTCCAGCCGCTACGACGAGCTCGACGGGCAGATGTGGCTGGAGGACGTGCATGTTCCCTGGGAGCGCGTCTTCCTGGTCGATCCGTCACCCGACCGGATTGCCCGCTGGCTGTTCTGGCACCAGCTCTATTGCTGGCTGTCGAAGGCGGAGTTCACGCTCGGCCTGGCGCTTGCCTGTGCCCACACAATCGGGCTCACCTCACACGATGCCACCATCAACTATCTGCTCGATCTGATGACCGACGTGCAAACCGTGCGAAGCTGCCAGACCGCGGCGGAGCGCGATCCGCAGTTCACGGCGGCGGGCTATTGCTTTCCCAATGAGTGCCATCTCGCGGCGGGCAGCATCGCGATGCTGAAGGCGCGGCCGGGCATGAGCGAGTTGTTGCGCATCGTGCCCGGCTCTTCCTTGGTCGTGGCGCCCGGCGATACCGACCTCGCCGCCCCGGAGGTTGCCGCCGGGCTGGAGGAATCGTTCGGCGGCGGCGGCTACAGCGCGTTGCAGCGATCCGCGCTGTTGCAAATGGCGTGGGACCATGTGTCTTCCGCACTTGACGGCCGAGAATCCGCGTTTGAGTTGCATGCCAATGGCGGCATTCCCGCCTGGCGCGGCCGGCTGCGGCGCGGTTTCGAGGACTACAACGAACTCGCCAACGGCGTGTTGCGACAGCTCAGCGTGGCGATGCCGCACCTCGACCTCAGTCCGATCCGCAACGCGCCCCTGGCACCACGGCGGGTGGTAGAGGCGCCGCCGGCCAACCGGTAAACCGCCATCCGACAATCGTTCCGGAGGAAAACTCGTCATGACCGAACTGCTGCCGAAAACCCGCGATGCGCTGATGCGCGTCGGAACCTCGACACTGACCGGCGCGCTGCAGCGCCGCGGCCTGCGCAGCATGTTCATGCAGGACGTGTGGCCGGTGCGCCCCAACATGGCGCGCATGGTGGGCATCGCGTTCACCATGCGCTTCATCCCGTCGCGCGAGGACAAGGATGGCCCAACCGCGAAGGGCCCGCGCAGCCAGATCCAGCCGCAGGCAATGGAAACCTGCCCACCGGGCCACGTGCTGGTGGTCGATTCGCGCGGCGATGCACGCGCGGCCTCGGCCGGCGATCTTTATGTCGGGCGGCTGGCGGCGCGCGGTTGCGCCGGCATCGTGACCGATGGCGGGCTGCGGGATTCCGAAGGCGTGTTCAAGACCGGCCTGCCGGCGTATCACCGCCGCCCGTCCTCACCGCCCAGCCCGGTCGCGCATCACCCGTGCGATTTGAATTTGCCGATCGGGTGCGGGGGCGTCGCGGTGTATCCGGGCGACATCATCGTGGGCGATTGCGACGGGGTGGTGGTGATTCCGCCGGACATCGTCGATGAGCTGGCGGAGGAAGCGCTGGCGACCACGCTGTACGAGGAATTCGCCGAGGAGGAAGTGGCGCGCGGCCGCCCGCTGGCCGGGCTGTTCCCGGCGGCGGGCGACGAGGCCAAGCGCGATTTCGAAGCATGGAAGCAGAAGCGGGGGTAGCCTCGCAAAACCTCTCCCGCGTAGCGGGAGAGGTTTTCTTACGTGCCGTACACCGCCGCCTCGAACCGATCGAGCAATCGCAGCACCGTCGGATCGGCGAACGGCAGGATCTGCGTCATCAGCACGCCCGCGACGCGCTTGTTCGGATCGAGCCAAAAATACGTGTTGTTGATGCCGGCCCAGGCCAGGCTGCCGGCGCTGCGTCCGCTTGGGGTGTCCTCGGTGTTGATCAGGAAGCTGAGGCCCCATTTTTTCGCCATGCCGGGGAAGAGCTCCGCATCGTTGGAGAAGCGCGGATTGAACGTGATCAGCGGCTGCACATCCAGATCGCCCATGTGATTCCGCGCCATCAGCGCGACCGTCTCCGGCTGCAGCACCCGTGCCCCGTTATGGCCGCCGCCGCCGCCGAGCAACATCAGCAGGAAGGTGATGTAGTCGGGCGCGGTGGAAAACAGGCCGCCGCCGCCGGGATAGAATTCGCGGTTCGCCGGCGGCGGCGGCGTGTCGATCGGCTCCAGCGATCCGTCCGCCTGCCGCGCATGAACCTGCACGGTGCGCGAGCTCCAATCCGGGCGTGGATCGAAGCTGCTGTCGCGCATGCCCAGCGGCGCGAAGATGTGCGCCTGCATATAGGCTTCCAGGTCCTCGCCGCTGGCCGCTTCCACCATGCGGCCGGCCCAGTCGATGTTGATGCCGTACTCCCAACGCTCGCCGGGCTCGAATCCCAGCGGCGCGTTCAAGGCCGCCAACTTGCCGGTACGAGCCGCCGGCAAGCCGGTCACCTCGGCGTAACGCGCCATGTTGCCGTTCCAGGTGTCGTAAACGAAACCCGCCGTGTGGGTCAGCAATCGGCGCAGCGTGATCTTCTCCCGCGCCGGCCGCAGCACGGGCTTGCCGGCGGCATCGAAACCTTCCAGCACCATCGGATTGGCCAACTCCGGCAGCACCTCGCCCGCCGGCTGGTCCAGCGCCAGCTTCCCCTGCTCCACCATCTGCATCGCCGCCGTGGCGGTGATCGCCTTGGTCATGGAGGCGATGCGGAACACCGTATCCAGGCTCATCGCCGCGTCGCTCGCCAGGCTGCGGCGGCCGAATGCGCCCTGGTAGGTCACCCCGCCGTCGTCGGCGGCGATGGCCACCACGCCCGGCACGTCGCCGGCGGCGACCGCCTGTTGCAGCACCCGATCGATCGCGGCCGTGTTCGCCATCCGCCTGCCCTCCCTTGTTGCCAATGCCCGTCGCATGGCGCGAAGATGCGCCCGGTCGAACACGCCACGCAAGCGCCACCGGGGGAGCCGAGATGATCGAGCAGGATGTTTTTGTCACCACCAGGCACGGCCGCATGCCGAGCTTTGCCGCGTGCCCGGACGGGCCGGGGCCGTTCCCGCCGATCATCTTCTACATGGACGCGCCGGGCACCCGCGAAGAGCTCCGCAACATGGCGCGGCGCATCGCCCGCCACGGCTATTTCTGCCTGCTGCCGGACATGTACTACCGGCTGGGCACGGTGCGCTTCGACATTCCGCGCCGCGACGACGCGATGTCGGGGGTGATCCGCGCCTCGATGAACAGCCTGACCAACGCGCTCGTTACTGATGACACTGCGGCAATGATCGCCTGGTTCGATACCCAGGACAAGGCAACGCCGGGACCGCTGGGCTGCGTCGGCCATTGCATGAGCGGCCAGTACATCACCACGGTGGCCGCGCGCTTCCCGCGCATGGCGGCGGCGGCCTCGTTGTACGGCGTCGGCATCGTTACCGACAAGGAAGACTCGCCGCACAAGCTGCTGCCGCAGATCAAGGGCGAGCTGTACTATGGGTTCGCCGAAACCGACCAGTCGGTGCCGGCGCACGTGATCCCCGAACTGAAGGCGGCGCTGCAGAAGACCGACGTGAAGGCGACGGTGGAGGTGTTCCCCGGCACGCATCACGGGTTCTGCTTCCCGGAGCGCGCGGTGTACCACACGGAAGCGGCGGAGACGACCTGGACGAAGATCTTCACCATGTGGGATCGGCATCTCAAATAGGCTGCGGCAATCGGTCCTCGCATGGCGATGGGCACTGACACCGGCGGTCTCCTGTTCCGGTGACCGCCGGTGTTGCTGCGCTCACCACGTCATTGGATCCTTTATGCGGCTGGCGAACCTGACGTAACCCGCCAAACTACCGGTTGATCCGTGGCAATGAGGGGGGGGCGACGTGGCAGACAATGATCGGCTGGCGCTATACGCCAGCATCGGACCGGAGCTGACGCAGTACGATTTGGACGCGGACGCGGCGACCCTGACGCGGCGCGGCACGGTGACCCTGCCGGCAAACGTGCAGTACGCCTGGCCGCACGCGTCGCGGCGGTTTCTGTATGTCGCCAGCAGCGACAGCGCGTCGGGCATGGGGCCGGCCGGCAGCATGCACCATGTGAGCGCGCTTCGCATCGACGCCGGCACCGGCGCGCTGACGCCGCACGGTGCGCCGATCCGGCTGCCGGCGCGGCCGATCCACATGGCAACCGACATTCCGTCGCACTACGTCCTGGTGGCGTTCAACAATCCGAGCGCGATCCGCGTCTATCGCATCAACGCCGACGCGACGCTGGGCGAGGCGGTAGTGCAGCCCGGGCCGATCGATGCCGGAATCTTCGCGCATCAGGTGCGCGCGACGCCGGACAATCGCCAGGCAATCCTGGTTACGCGCGGCCACGACGCGGCGGACGGCAAGCTGGAGGAACCCGGCGCGCTGAAGGTGTTCGATTTCCGCGATGGCGTGCTGAGCAACGAGGTGTCGGTCGCGCCCGGCGGCGGCTATGGCTTCGGCCCGCGGCACCTGGATTTTCACCCGTCGCAGCCGTGGGTCTATGTGTCTTTGGAGCGGCAGAACGCGCTGGACATGTTCGAGTTGCACAATGGCGCGTTGTCGCCGGGGCCGCGCTTCCGCAAGGATACGCTCGCCGACCCAGGCAGCCGGCACCGGCAATTGGTCGGCACGGTCCACGTGCATCCGAACGGCCGCAACGTGTACGTGGCTAATCGCAGCAGCGAAACGGCCATGTTCGCCGGCGGGCGCGTGTTCGCCGGCGGCGAGAATTCGCTGGCGGTCTATGCGATCGATCCCGCGAGCGGCGAGCCGAACCTGATCCAGCACATCGACACGCACGGCATCCATCCGCGTTGCTTCCACATCGACCCGAGCGGCCGGCTGCTGGTGGTCGCGCACATCATGGGGCTGAACCTGCGCGACGGAGACACGATCCGCGCGGTGCCGGCGCGTCTCTCGGTGTTTCGCATCGGCGGCGACGGCCGGCTGGACTTCGCGCGCGCCTACGACGTGGGTGCCGGCGAGCGGACCATGTGGTGGATGGGCATGGTATAGGGCAAGCCTGTCCCGCTGCTGCGGGAGAGATTTTACCAAAAGGAAACCGCGATGAAATTCGGCGCCTCGATGTTTTTCACCGAGTCTTCGATGACCCCGGCGGAGCTCGCCCGCGCCCTGGAACAGCGCGGGTTTGACATCGTCTGGGCGCCGGAGCACTCGCACATTCCGCTGTCGCGCAAGACGCCGTTCGTGCTCGGCGGCGACCTGCCGAAACGCTACTATGAGGCGATGGATCCGTTCGTGACGCTGGCCGCCGCGGCGACGGCGACCAGCACGCTGAAAATCGGCACCGGCGTCTGCCTGGTGGCGCAGCGCGACCCGATCCAGACGGCGAAGCTGGTGGCGTCGATCGACCGGATTTCGGGCGGCCGTTTCGTCTTCGGCGTCGGCGACGGCTGGAACCAGGACGAGATGGAGAACCACGGCACCGTCTTCGCCAGCCGGCACAAGCTGGCACGCGAGCGCATCGAGGCGATGCAGGCGATCTGGACGCGGGACACCGCCGAATACCACGGCGAGTTCGTCGATTTCGGCCCGATGCAGAGCTGGCCGAAGCCGGTGCAGAAGCCGTATCCGCCGATCCTGGTGGGCGGCGCGTTCCCCTACAGCGCGCGGCGTGCCGTGCGTTACGGCGACGGCTGGATGCCGCAGGTGACCGCGTCGTCGCCGACGCCGCTGACCGAGCTGATCCCGCGCTTCCGGCAGATGGCGGCGGAGGCGGGTCGCGACCCGGCGCAGTTCGACATTTCCATTGGCGGACAGGCGGAAGACGTCGAGCTGATCAAGCGGTATCAGGAGCTGGCGGTGAACCGCGTCTCCGTCAGCCTGCCGTCGGAGGGGGCCGAGACCATCCTGCCGGTGCTGGACCGCTGGGTCGCGATCATCCGTGCGGTGAACGGCTGAAACGGTCGGCGTCGCTGCGCTTCTAAGCAGAATGCGGTGGGTTGACCAACGGATGGCACTCTGACTCACTGCCGGCACCGATTCGCAGGTGCAAGACATGTCTGGAAAGTCGCCGCTCACGGCAACCGACGAACAACGCGGCGTGCCGCTGACGCTGGCCGGCTGGACCAGTGCGCGGATCGCCGCGGCGTTCAGTGTGCGCGAGGATACGGCTCGCCTCTGGCGCAGTGACTTTGCGAGTGGCGGGATAGAGGTCCTGCAAGCGAGCGTGGCACCCGGCCCTGCCCCGGTGAAGAGTGAAACGGCGTTGCGTGTGGTCGCGCCCTTGTTGGAGCAACCTGTGGCCGCAGCCGGGGACATCGTTCTTCTCTATGGTGACGAGAGCGAGGCGTTGACGCATCCCTATCTCGCCCGCGCATGGGCGAAGGCGGGGGCGGACCTGCGTGTGCCGGCACCGAGACAGGCCAAGACGGTCGCGATGCCGGGGTCGCTCGACGATATTCGGCACTCCCATGCAAAACGCAGCACGGGCGCGCCATCCCATCGTCGATCATGGCGAACCGTCCGAAGGGGATGTGTCTGCGACCAAGGCGCCGGCCAGAAGGAAGGCTTTCTCCCTTTACAATCCGTATCTTCGTATCGGCGTATTCCCGACTTTCCCAGAATGCGTGCTGGCCAACTGTCGGACGGACGGTCGATTAGACCGATCCCGGTGCGTTACGCCGGGGCCGGCGGCTCCGTGCGGTCCAGTGCTTCCAGGGAGGCGGGCATGTCGAGCAGCTTCGTCACAGCGGTGGTCATCGCTTCCGCGATTGACGGGTAGGTCTCGGCCGAGCTGACGGAGACACCGTCGGGAAGCGTGACTGTGGCCTGATATTCCATAGCTCTTCGGCGTGGCCGAGAGCGCGATTGTCGGCATAGATCCGTACCTCATCCTATGTGGCTGGCGCTCGGCTTCGGGATTGCCCCAACGATGCCGCGATCACGGCGATCGGCCGGAACAAGATGAGCGGATCATCCCGCGACGGTGCGAAGCCGCGCCGCTGCCAGAATGCTGCCGCCTCGTCGTCGCCGGCATTGACCATGAGCGCGCGACCGCCGACGAGGCCAGCGGCGGTTAAACAGTGCTCGAGGCACCGGAGCGAAAAACCGGCCAGCGGCAACAGGAACTGGATTTTTTTCGCGCGGCCTTGCGGCATGTCAGGGACCAACGCCCGACGAAGAGCGGTCCTGGCGAGACAACATCTATGCGGTGATCCCCGCAGCGATGGGGCGGCAAGGCGAAGGCATTGGGATCGAACGCATGTGCACCTTGGCTGGGGTCAGCCGGGCGGGGTACTACCGGCACTGGCTGGCCTCGAAGTCGCGCGAGGAGGAAACCGCGCTGCGCGATGAAATCCAGCGACTGTCATTGGCGCAGCGGAAGAACGGCTATCGTCACAACGGCTACCGGCGGATCACGGTTCTGCTGCACCGCGCGGACTGGCGGTGAACCACAAGCGGGTGGGCCGATCCGGCGGGAGGACAATTTGCTGTGCGTGTCGAAGCTGTCGTTCCGTCCGGCGACGACGGATTCGCGGCATGGCTGGCGGGTCTGGCCCAACCTGGCGCCCTGAGTCACTCATCATGCGGGGACCAGCCGGAGCGGTCGATCGGACTGCCGTGTCAGGCTCTGCCAACGGGCATTTGCGGTCGGCACGAATCAGGACGACGGGGCCAGCCATGCTCTGGCCCCGGTCGTTCAGGCATAGCAGACATGGTGCGCCCGGATCGCGGGCGGCCCGGTCGGCGGACCCGTGGCGGTACGGGCAAGGACCTGTCGGCGGAACGCAGGCGGCCGTGCAGGCTCGGCTGCCGAACGCTCGATGTTGTTGGGTGCCGGCGAGGGAGCGGCAGCCGCCTGCGGCGACAGCAGCAAGGCCATTGCCGCG
>DATLQW010000037.1:0-10523 GCA_035535035.1 Acetobacteraceae bacterium | reverse complement strand
GTATCGTCATCGTCGGCGGGCATGGCAGATTCTGTCCGGGTGCCTGGGTTGGTGTCAGCACCCAATCTCTAGGCGATTCCAGACACTTGTACCATGCCCGTCAGCGAATCCCTGCTATGCGGTGAATAAGATGGGCTAGGCGCGTAGCGCCGAAGCAATCTCCCGCGGGTAGCTTCCGATCGCCCTGGCAGCCCGTTCCAACTCATGTTATAACTCATCCTCCGGCCAAGGAGGGTGAGCGATGAGCGCATTGAAACTGACCCAGATCGGCAACTCGGTCGGCGTGATCCTGCCGAAGGAGCTACTGGCCAAGCTCGGCGTCGGCAAGGGCGATACGCTATTTGCGGTAGAGCAGCCGGACGGTGTGAAGCTGACCGTCGCTGATCCGGATTTTCCCGCGCAGATGAAAATGGGCCGGCAGATCATGAAGCAGCGCCGCAATGTGCTGCGCGAGTTGGCGAAGTGACGCTCTGGCTGTCGCGCCAACTTATCCTCGCTATCCACGACGAGCAACTGGCCGAGCATGGCGGCGCCCTTGGCGTCCGCGACGAGGGTTTGCTGGAAAGCGCGCTGGCCGGTCCGCTGAACCGGGCGAGCCATGGCGAGCCGGACATGGGGGAGTTGGCCGCGCTTTACGCGATCGCGATCGCACACAACCATCCCTTCATCGACGGTAACAAGCGAACCGCTTACGTCGCGCTGGAAACGTTTCTCGCGCTGAACGGATGCGCCTTCCCGGTTGGCGACGCCGAGGCGGCTGTGGTCTTGCTGGCGATGGCCGCCGGCGAAATTCCGGACGACGAATTCACCGACTGGGTGCGCGCAAACGCAGGGTCCCCGGATTGACGCCACGCTCGGCAGGGCGATCATCGCGCCGCGCCAGCCAGGGAGGAAACCAATGCCGGCCAAGCCGTTCGTTATCGCGCTCGAAGAACATTTCCAGGATCCGGAGGTGGGCGCGACCTACGGTCCGCACGATGCCAACCGCGCGCCGCCGATGGTGCAGCGGCTGGAAGACCTCGGCGCGTTGCGCATCAAGGAGATGGACACGGCCGGCATCGACCTGCAGGTGATCTCGCACTCCGCCCCGGCGATGCAGAAGATGACCGACGCGGAGGCTGCGGTGCGCCTCGCCCGCCGGGCCAACGACCGGCTGGCCGAGGCGGTGCGCGCGCATCCCGACCGCTTCGCGGGCTTCGCGGCGCTGCCGACGCCGGACCCGAAAGCCGCCGCCGACGAGCTGGAGCGCGCAGTGACGCGCTTGGGATTCAAGGGCGCGATGATCCGCGGCCTGACCAACGGCCGCTTCCATGATGAGAAGGAATTCTGGCCGATCTTCGAGCGCGCCCAGGCGCTGGACGTGCCCGTCTATTTTCACCCGTCGGTGCCGGCGCAACCGGTGGTCGATGCCTATTACGGGACCTACGTCCAGGCCGTGCCGGGCATCCTGCGCGCCGCCTGGGGCTTCACCGTGGAGACCGCGACGCAGGGCGTGCGGCTGGTGCTGAGCGGCGTGTTCGACGCCTATCCCGGGCTGAAGGTGATCTTCGGCCATCTCGGCGAGGGCCTGCCGTTCTACGCCTGGCGTATCAATATGGCGCTGGAGCGCGACTGGAAGCCGAGCCGCAGCTTCCGCGACGTGTTCAGCGAGCATTTTCATGTCACCACCAGCGGCTTCTGGTCGGACCCGGCGCTTTTGTGCTGTATCCAGGAGCTGGGGCTGGATCGGATCATGTTCTCGGTGGACTGGCCGTTCGCGCCGAACCAGCCGGCGACCGAGTGGCTGCACAGCGTGCCGCTGTGCGCCGAGGACCGGGCGAAGCTGGCCGGCGGGAACGCGAAGAAGCTGCTGAAGCTGTAGCGCGCCCGCCCAGGCGAGTTGGTGGTCGGCATTGCAGGCAACGGGCCGGATCGGGAACTTGGGTCATTGACGCATCGCGCATCGCCCCGCACATGCCGGACATGTCCGATCCGTTCGTCGCACCCCAGGAACCCACCGCCGCCGCCGCAATCGCCGCAATCGGCGAGGAACTCGACGTGTTCGACGACTGGATGGACCGCTACCAGTTCATCATCGAATTGGGCCGCAAGCTTCCCCCCTTCCCCGCCGCATGGTCCGACGACGCGCACCGCATCCCCGGCTGCCAGAGCAAGGTGTGGATGGAAGGCGTACAGCGCGGCGGGAAACTGTACCTGGCGGGCGTGTCGGACGCCGCCATCGTCGCCGGCCTGATCGCACTGCTGCTGCGGGTCTATTCCGGCCGCTCGCCGGGGGAAATAATCGCCACCGACCCGGTCTTCCTGCGCGAACTCGGGCTGCTGGAGGCGCTGTCCACCAGCCGCGGCAACGGCATCGCGGCGATGGCGCGCAAGATCCGCGAGCTCGCCGCGCTGCAGCCCGGCGCCTGATCCCACGCATCGCCCGGGTGGGGGCAGAAATGTCGGCCGGCACCCGAGTTGCCCTGTTCTTCGCCGCGATCTTCGCCGCCGGTGCGGTGAACGGCAGTTTTCTCCCGCTGTTCTTCGCCGATCGCGGCCTGTCGCCCGAGGCGATCGGCCGGGTCCTCGGCCTCGCTGCGCTGCTGCGCGTGCTGGCGGGGCCGGGTTGGGGCAGCGTCGCCGACCGGATCGGCCGGCGACGCCCGGTGCTGTGCGCCGCGGGCAGCGTCGCCGCACTGGCGGCGCTGGGGTACGTGCCGCTGACCGGCTTCCCGGGCTTCCTCGCGGTCGCATCGGTGCAGGGTATGGCCGCGGCTGCGCTAAGCCCGCTGGTCGATTCGCTCGCCCTGGCGCTGGCCCGCGAGCAGCGGCTGGAGTACGGGCCGGTGCGCTCCGCCGGATCGGCCGCCTATATGCTGGCCAGCGCCGTCACCGGCCGCTTGCTCACCGCTGCCGGCACCGCGCTGGTGCCCTGGCTGCTTGCGCTGGGCTACGCCGCCGCCGCCGCGCTCGCGCCGCTGCTGCCGGAGGCGGTTGTGCCGCGCACCGCCGCCCGGCCGCTGGCCGGACTGCGCATGTTCGCACTGCCGCCGTTTCGCCTGACCGTCGCCGCCAGCGCGCTCATCCAGGGCGCGCATGCCGCCTATTACGGCTTCGCCCCGCTGTTCTGGCGCGCTCAGGGTTACAGCGACACGCTGATCGGCCTGCTGATCGCCGAGGGCATCGTCGCCGAAATCCTGCTGTTCGCGCGCGGCCGCAAGCTGGTGGAGCATCTCGGGCCGGCCGGCCTCACTGCGTGCGCTGCCACCGCCTCGGCGGTGCGCTGGAGCGTCACCGCCATGGCACCGCCATTGCCGATCCTCGCCGCGGTGCAGTTGCTGCACGCCGCCACCTTCGCCATGCAGCATTTGTCGGCCATGCTGGTGCTGAGCCGCTGCGTCCCCCCCGAACGCGCCGCCACGGCACAGGCGCTGCATGCCGCGCTGGGGATGGGCGCCCCGGCGGGCCTGATGATGCTGCTGTGCGGCTGGCTCTATGCGCGCGGCGGCGGCGGACTGGCGTTCCTGGCCACGGCGGCCTGCGCCGGCACGGCCCTGCTGCTGGTCGGTCCGCTGGCGCGCGCCGTGCGGGTCACGCGCTCACCGCCTCCGGCAACGCGCTGAGTTTCTGGCCGCTGTTTTCCAGTTCCAGCAGGCGGTTGCTGATCTTCACCCGGATCACCGAGTCGCGGCGCACGCCATGCCGCGCGAGATCGACGAAAAACCCATGGCAGCCATTGCCCAACCCGGCGGCGGCAAGGTCGTCGCGGAAGGCGTCGGCGACGAGCGTCTCGAGGCGCCGGTCGTCGGCATAGACTTCCAGGCGTATCGGCTCCAGCCGGCCGGACTGGCGGCACCAGCCGTAGAGCCGTCCGTTCAGCATGCCGTCGATGCGGCCCTCGAAGCTGGCGGTCGCCGCCGCCATGTATTCCGCCCGGTTCGGCTGCACGTGCAGCAACAGGCGCGAGCGGGCGGCGCCGTCCAGGCGCATGCCGCAGAACTCCAGCACCCGGTCGATCACCATGTTCGGCAGCGACAAGGCCTTCTCATAGCTCAGCAGCAGCACCGGACAGTCGGCCCGCTGGACGAACTGGGACAGCCCGTACATCGCGTTGGCCGTCTTCACCACGGTTTCGAGCTCGCCGAAATGCTCGGACAACGCGTTGCGCACCGCGACCGCCACGGGATCGCGGTAGATGACGATCAGATGCGGGTTGCGGAACAGCGCCAGTTCGGCAGTGGTCAGATAGACGTGCAGATTAGGGATCTTGAAGCCCCATCGCGGATGCATGGCGTTGCGCACGCGGATCAGCTCCCGCAGTACCTCGGTGTCGCGATGGCGCAACAATTCGAGGATTTGCGCATCCTCATTCACCACGTCGTGCAGGAACTCGCCCATGAACGCGCCGGCCTCCTTCAGGAGGGTGGCGATCAGGCTGGTACCGGAACGGGCGATGCCGGTGACGACAATGGTGCGCCCGGCGGCGTCCTTGCGGGCCCGCGGTGCGACCGGGCGGGAGGCAATGACGCCGGTGTTCAGGAGTGTCTCGTAGTCCACCGATGCTCAACCCCCACGTTCAACCGCCGATCGTATTCCGCCATGCGGCAGCATCGCTCATTTCCCCCGGTCTTTCAATCCGGGATTGCAAGTTTTTTCCCGGTAATTACTTTTACATGGTGGCGTTGCATCACTGCAACCCGTCTCCCGGACGCCTGGCGCATCAGGCAAGACGCGGGTCAGGCACCCGGGCGGCGACCAGCACGTCCACCGAACGGGCGCCGCCGGCGAGCAACGCGGCCGTGCAGGCATTCGCCGTGGCGCCGGAGGTCATCACATCGTCGATCAGCACGATGCGTTGCCCGGCGAGCAATGCCGCCCGCACCGGGCGGACGGCGAAGGCATCGCGCACCGCAGCGGCGCGCTCGGCGGCGGATTTCTCACCAAGTGAGACAGTGGCGCGGTGCCGGATGAGGGCGTCGCGCAGGGTGGGGACGCCGGAGGTACGGGCGACGGCGGCCGCCAGGAGAGCGGCCTGGTTGTAGCGGCGCCGGAACAGGCGCCGCCGGTGCAGCGGCACCGGCACCAGCAGGTCGGCCTGGCGCAACAAGGCCGCGCCGGCTCGCGCCATGTGCGGTCCCAGGACGGCGGCAAGCTCGGGCCGGTCGGCGTGCTTCAACGGCAGGATCAGTTGGCGGCCCTGTGCGTCATAGCGCAGCGCCGCGCGGGCACGTGCGAACAACGGCGGCGAGGCAAGGCATGACGGGCAAAGGACCGCGGCACCCCCCTGGGCCGCCGCGGCGAACGGCACGCCGCAGCGCACGCAGCACGGCTCGGTGATGAAATCGGTATGGCGGAAGCAGGCGCCGCATAGCTGGCCCTGGACCCCCACCACCGCGTCGCAACAGACGCATTGCGGCGGCAAGAGCAGATTTAGCAGCCTGCCTGGAACATGAAGCAGCAGGGAACGGAATTGGGTCATGGGAGGAGCGAACGGATGAAAGGACCTGTCCTGCGCCCAGGATATGCCAACAATATTACCAACCCGTTAGCCACCTGAATCCAGGGGCCAGGCCAAACGCGATCGCCCCGGGTCAACCGGGCAATCGCATTTGGCTGGTCTGGCGAGCGGCGATGCCGCATTCCCATCGGTTGAAAATGCCGCTCACGCCCCCGGGCGGCGCTTCAGAAACGAACGGTGAGCCTCAGCATCAACTGATTCGCGGTGAAGGCGTCGCTCCTCCAGAAGAAGTCGTAGGTGCCTTCGACCGACCATGTTCGTGCGGTGCACGAACATGAGAGGAATGTCAGGCCGGTGCCTACATCGAGTGTATCGGCGGCCGGCCTCAGCCCCGGCGTGGTGAACGACGGAGAGCCGGCGACCGCGAACGCCGCGGTATCCTGCGCCGCCGGGTTGACGAGCTCATGGAACCACTTGAAATGCACCTCGGGAACATAGGTCCCATCACGATAGCGGAACGGGTCCGCCACCTTCACTCCCAGGCCGGACTCGAGGAAGTCGTAATGCTGGGACTGAACGTTCAGGTCGATGGCACCAGCGCCCGTTTCGCCGTAATTGCCGATGTCCATATGGGTATATTGCAGCGAGGCAAGCGGCGTGATGATGAATCCCCGAGCGAAGAAGTGGTACCCGGTCGTCGCGAAGGCGGTATAGTCCTGCCCGCTATATGAGGCTTGCGCCGTTTGGTTTATCCCCGGGAACGAAATATTCCGCGTGCCTGAATAGTCGTTCCAGCCAAACGACAGGTCGCCGTCCACGAACCACGGTCCGTTCTCGTGCGCGATGTAGGCCGTCGCCTCGTAGGTATTGAAATTGGTGCCGGCGGAAAAGGTCGTGCCGTTGATCGTGCTGCGTGCATAGCCCACCCCAAAGCCCACCCGCGTCACGCCGTCGAGCGGCAGGTGAACCAGCGGCGCGTCGTAGCCGACCATCGTGCCGTAGATGTTGAAATTGTACCCCCCGAAGGCGTTCTGGGCACCTTGGCTGCCAAAATATCCGAAGCCTTTCAGCCACGCGCCGGCACGCTGGTCGTTGGTCGGGCAGCTCGCGTTCTTCACATCGGGCTGGTCGATCCGCGCGGGCTGGCCGACCTGGCCGCACATGACATCGTCCAGGTGCGACAACCAGAAATCCTCGAACTGCCGGGTCCCTTGGAAGGTCACGTCGGGCGCCGCCAGATCCGGAGTCGAGGGGGCAAGCTGCGCCAGCGCATTGACCACCGCGGCCGGGGTGGGGAGAGCGCTGATGGCCGTCAGGACGGGGGTGAGAGGCGGCAGACCGGTCAGCAGGACCGGCACCACCGGAGCGGCGATCGGCACCGGGGTCACCGGGGTCACGGGTACCGTGACAATGACCGGCGCGGCCCCGTTGACCAGTTCGATTTGCACCTGACCGGCGACGTTGGGGGTGGTGGCCAGGAACTGGTATTGCGACTGGGCGGGATCCAGCACGTCAACGATGATGCTGCCGGTGCCGCCGGCCTGCGGCTGCACGATGTTGAACTTGGTGCCGGCCGGGATGATCGACGTCGCGGTGACGGTCGGATACACCGTGATCGTCGGCCCGATAGTCACGTACCCCACCGGTGTGATGTGGCCATAGACCGTCGGGCTTGCCAGGGTCGTGTGGATCGCGCCGCCGGCCGTGCTCTCGGCGATCGTCAGGGCGCCGCCAATATGCAGCTCATTCGTCCCAAGGGAAAACGAGTAGGCGTGTACCGCCCCGGTGCTCGGCGTCCCGATGAGCGCGCTCGTGTTATAGCTGCCGGGACCGAAATTGATCGCCGCGATTGCCGCGCTGGTTGCGCCAACGGCACCTTGCAGGTTGCTCCCGCCGTTCAGCACCAGCGTGCCCGTATTGTCTCCCGCGGTTGTTGTGAGAGCGCCCACGACGATCGTGTTCGCAGCCAGGCCGATCGTACCATTGCCCTGAAAAACCAATCCGCTATTGCTGTAGTTCGTGGACCCGCTGTTGAAGTTCAGCGTGCCGCTTCCGGTGACGTATGTGTTGGTGTCATTGACCGCGCCCTCGAAATTCACCACAGTGCCATTGGCGCCGCCGGATATGTTGAGAAGATAGGGTCCTGCCGGATAGGTTAAGCCGATGCCTCCATAGACGGTCGAGCTGCTGTTGAACGTGATGTTCCCCTGGCTGCCGGTCGCCGTGGACACGGCAAGGAACGGCGAGGCAAGCGACGTATTGCCGCTGAAGATATCCGTCTCCGGGCCGCCAGGGGTCCCCACGGTCAAGGTCCCTGTCGTGCTGTTGCCGGACATATCGACGCCGTTCAGTGCCCCCGTTGCACTCAACGGAATGAGGCCGATGCCGGTGGCGGATTGCCGTTGCGCCCAACTCGCCGGGGACCACGCCGCGATCGAGGCAGCGACGGCCGCCAAAAGCCACACACGGGTCATAGAGGCGTTCCCTATAGTTATTTTCCACCCAAAGTCGCAGGCATATGCGAAGTGCAGCCCGCTATCTTCGTTGGCCTGCACCTTTATGCGGTGCTGGAGGATTTCGATCCTGGCATTAATCCACCGTGCGGCATAGAATTCTGGTCTGGCCAACAGACCACAACTGCGTGAGGCCGCGGCCCTCGGCAGCGCCGCACTGGAACGCGACATGGAGCGGAGACGAGGACAATCCAACGGCAAGCACCCCCGGGAGCGGGTTCTGTCTGGCAGCCGTCACAGCCACGCCGGCCGGATATGTGGCTGGGATCCCGATCGCCCGCGTTTCCTGGCCTCGACGGTGCCGGGGCGCCGTCGCCGCACCGGCGAGATCACTGCTCGATCACAACGCTGTTATTAACCTTCCCATAATAATTGCCATGAGGTCGCCGGCAAAATAGCCGTGGCCAACAGGCTGCTCGAGAGCGCATGCAAGACAACCATTATGGGAAGGTTAATATGTGCCGGCGACGCTGGCGAGCTGTCACGCAGCGGTCGGTGAATGGCCGGCGGCCTACCCGGATGCAACGCTTGCCCGCGTCCGCCGCCGCTCGCGTCTTCCTTGAGCGAACGCCGCGGCGTCTTCCGCCGGGCCGGATATTTCCAGCCAGCGTGAAACTGCTCTAGACAAGCCGCACGGGCGAAACACGGCGGCAGCAGGGGGTTGGCATGGCACGGCGGCTGAAGGTCGCGGTCCAGATGGACCCGATCGAAACCATCAACATCGATGCGGATTCAACCTTCGCCCTGATGCTGGAGGCGCAGAACCGCGGCCATGCGCTGTGGCACTACGAAGTGCGCCACATGGCGTTACGCGAGGGCGTGCAACGCCAGGGCGCGAGGCGCGAGGAACGGCTGGTCGCGCGGGCCCGTCCGGTGACGGTCGAGCGCAAGCGCGGCGCGCATTACCGCTTCGGCGAGCGCGCGCAACTCGACCTTGCCACGATGGACGTGGTGCTGATGCGGCAGGACCCGCCATTCGACATGGCCTACATCACCGCGACCCACCTGCTGGAGCACATCCAGCCGGGGACCCTGGTGGTGAACGACCCGGCGGCGGTGCGCAATGCACCGGAGAAGCTGCTGGTGACGCATTTCCCCGAACTCATGCCGCCCACCATGATCACCTGGGACCTGGAAGCGATCCGAGGCTTCCGCCAGGAGCACCAGGAGATCATCGTCAAGCCGCTGTTCGGCAACGGCGGCGCCGGCGTGTTCCGCATCAAGCCGGACGACGAGAATCTGGCGTCGCTGCTTGAAATGCACTTCGCCCGGTCACGCGAGCCGCTGATGTTCCAGCGCTATGAACCGGCGGTGCGGCAGGGCGACAAGCGCATCATCCTGGTGGACGGCGAGCCGATGGGCGCGGTGAACCGCGTTCCGGCGGCGGGCGAAGCGCGCTCGAACATGCATGTCGGCGGCCGGCCGGAGAAAAGCGCACTGACCGCGCGGGATCGCGAGATCTGCGCCGCGATCGGCCCGACGCTGCGCGACCAGGGCATGATCTTCGTCGGCATCGACGTGATCGGCGACTGGCTGACCGAGATCAACGTGACCTCGCCGACCGGCATCCAGGAGATCGACCGGTTCGACGGCATCAGCATCGAGGCGGAGATCTGGGATCGGATCGAGGCGAAGCTGGCCGCGTAGCCGGCCATTCAAAGGGGCGTCCGACGATGCGGCATTTCGGCGTGCTGATCCCGTCCACCAATACGACGGTCGAGATCGAATATTCCAGGCTACTGCCCGCGGACTTGCAGGTGCACGTCGCGCGTCTGGGCAAGGGCGGCGACATGCCGTTCCTGCCCAGCCTCGATGCCGACGTCGCCTACCAGTCGCAGTTGCTGGGCGCCGCCAGGGTAGAGGTGGTGGCGCTGGCGCAGACCTCGGCCAGCCTGTTCGCGGATGACTACGACGCGGTGACGATCGCGCGGATTCGGAGCGGCGCGGGCGTGCCGGCGGTGACCTCGGCGGTGGCGATGGGCCAGGCGGTGCGCGCGCTGGGGGCGCGGCGGATCGCGCTGGTGTCGCCGTACTCGGCGGACGTGGCCGCGCGGGCGAAGCGTTACTACGAAATGCGCGGGTTGGAGGTGCTGGCGCTGGAGGGGTTCGGCGCTGCTACCAACGCTTACGCGGTCGGCCAGATCGGGCCCGGCGACGCGCGCGACGCGTTTGCCCGGATCGACCGGCCGGAGATCGAGGCTTTCGTCGTGCCTGGCGGCAATTTTCCCACGATGTCGCACATCGCGGCGTGGGAGAAGGAGTTCGGCAAGCCGGTGATCACCAGCAATCAGGCGGCGATTTGGGCGATGCTGCTGCTGATGCGGACCGGCGAACCGTTGCGTGGCCTTGGGCGGCTGCTCGAGCAACTGCCGGAGGCGCCGGAGCAGGGGGCGTGAGTTGGGATTTCACCGCGCGGCGTGCGAGGAACCGCTTACCCCATCTTTGACAGTCCGGGTCCCATTTTCCGTAACGACTTCGGAAATCTCCAGTAAAAGACTAGGCCAAGACCTGGAATCCGTCATGTAGTGACATAATCGTCGGGCAATCCATTGACCGAATCCCGCCGCCCGGAC
>DATLQW010000036.1:0-22282 GCA_035535035.1 Acetobacteraceae bacterium | reverse complement strand
AAGGGACGTGTCACCGCTGTGGTGTTTATCGAGTTCCTCAAGCGGCTGCTGATCAACGCAACGACGCCGATCTTCGTGATCGTCGATGGCCACCCGACGCATCGGGCAAAGTCGGCTACTCGGTTTGTGGCAGCCAGCGCGAGGAAGCTGGCGCTGTTCCTGCTGCCACCCTATTCGCCTGAGCTGAGCCCCGACGAGCATGTATGGAATGAGCTCAAGGCGCATGGTACCGGGCGCAAGCTCATCACCTCGCTGACGCAACTGCGGCGGACGGTCCTCTCGCATATGCGGCAGTTGCAGAAGCCGCCTGGATTGGTACAGAGCTTCTCCCATGCACGAACCACGAGCGACGCGCGCGCACGATGGCAATTATTGTGGGAAGGTTAATAGGGGTGTGCCAAGAGCAGAGACGAAACTCATCCATGCTGGATTACAAACCGCTGGGTTCACGCCGCCAGCCTCGAAATCGTACTATGGCTGACATTGTAGCTCCGCGCGATCTCGCGCAAGGTCTCGTCGCCCCGATCCCGACGCCTGATCGCCTCCTTCATCTGGTGCGGGGTGAGCTTCGGCTTGCGGCCGAGCTTCACACCGCGCGCGACGGCCCGCCGGCGGCCCTCGCTCGTCCTGGCCCGGATCAGCTCGCGCTCGAACTCGGCCAGGCCCCCGAGCACGGTCAGCATCAGCCGGCCGTGGGCGGTCGTGGTGTCGGCCCAGGCGTCGCCGAGGGAGCGGAAGCCGGCCTTGCGGTCGGCGATCGCGGCGAGGGTGGTCAACAGGTCGCGGGTCGAGCGGGCCAGGCGATCGAGTCTGGTCACCATCAGCACGTCGCCGGCGGCGAGCCGGCCGAGCGCCCGGCGGAGCTGCGCCCGGTCGGTCTTGGCCCCGCTCGCGGTCTCGCGGAACACCTGGCCGGCCCCGGCCGCCCGGAGCCGGCGCACCTGGGCGTCAACGCTCTGGCCGTCGGTCGAGACCCGTGCATACCCGTAGATCATGGGGTCTAATCTGCACCAGATTTCCGCAACGGAAAAGCCCCCATTTTTCAAGGGCCTGGTTTTGGTGCAAAAATCTCGAGTTTTGCACAGCGAGGGCGAATACCGCCGCGCTCGCGAGACCGTGGCAGCCGGCGGGGCGTTACATGCCTCACATTGGCCTGACGTACATGACCTCGATCGATGATTGCGGAATTTGCAGATGTGGGTGGTCCTCGAATGCTTTCGCCGCCGCTTCGTGCGATTCAGCCTCGACAAACGAACACAAAATGATGTCGTTCTTGGTATCGGAAACGCCGCTCGCCGAAACGCGCTTGGTCCTCCCGCCCGCTTCCGTGCTGATAATCATGTCGGCATGTTCGCTCATCCATTGCCCCCACGCCTCTCTCATTTTCGTTTCCTCAACTTGCCGCGTCGCGGGATCGGTTTTCGCCCAGTCCGCCATCACGGCTGCAGGTACGAGATACAGGACTAGAAACTTCTGCTTGGTTGCACTGGTCATGGCTTTTCCTCTCGCTTTTCGCTTCGCGGCTGATTGAAGATAAGCCCGAGGTATCGCCGCAAATGCGCGAGACTCTCGCGCACGACCTCGGGGCCTTGCTTTGCCTTGGCGAAAATGAATGCGCCCTGCAAAACCGATTGGATGAAGTAGCCGACGCTCTCCGCGCTCCACGGCGCATCCGGCGCGTAAAGTTTTTTGGCCGCTTCGACATCGCGCGTCAGATTGGCGATGTGTGTAGTCATGCCTTTGTCACAGGCGGCGCGAATGTCGGGATGCGTGGCATAGATTTCCTGAACCAATGTCCCAAGAAGGCAGGTGTAATCAGGCAAGTCTCCCCGCAAAATCTCGCCACGAAAATCGACGTAGCCGAGCAGCCTCTCCAACGGGTCTTTCGAATGGTGATAGGAGGCGGCGGCGAAAAATCCCTCCGTCATCTCGCCCCAGTAGGCGGCGGCGGAAAGCGCGAGGTCATCCTTGCTCTTGAAGTGGTGGAAAAAGCTGCCCTTCGTCACGCCCCCCTCGGCGCAAATATCATCAACGGTTGAGGCCGCGTAACCCTTGGCACGGACGACATGTAGCGCCGCGTTCAACAGCCTTGCCTTGGATTCGTGATGTGCCTGACCAGCCATGCGTCCTTATTCCATACCATTTGGCATGGTAGATACCAACTAGTCGGTATTGTGTCAAACCGGCATTCGTGCCTGAGCAGGCGACCCCGCGACCGCCAGCTTGCTGGAAGCCGACAAGGTTAGGTGTGTTGCGTATTTCCGACGCATGAATCGGCCGGAATATCGAAATGTTGAAGTCATAGACTACCTAAATGCCTGTTCCATTTTTCTTGATTTTCGCACCACGCCCCATGTCCCCTTGCCACCCTTTGCCGGCGCGCGAACCGACGCGGCGCCTTCGAGAAAGGCGGTCGCTCGAGCAGACGGGCTGCATGGCGGCGTTCGTCCCGCGCCCCGGGACAACCCCGCCCCCAGCCTCCGAACGCCAGCACCATCGAGGCGCCGCCGCGCGGCATGCCCAGACCCCATACCTGCGCCGCCGGAGCCAGGCAGCGAGGCTCCCGGAAGCACGATCGTTCGACCGGGTGCGCGCCTGGAAGGCGCTGGAACCCGCGGAGACCCTGCCGATCCCGCTCAACCCGCCAGGACGCGGACCGCGCAGGCAAAACCCCATGCCGGTCTGGCAAGCCCACCCCGGCGGCTCCCCCCTCCGGCCAGCCCGAAGCCACCATGCGACGGCACGACCCCTTGCAACGTGAGCGCAGCCCCGGCGAAGCCTCCGCCCCGGCAGCCACGCAGCACGCCCAAGGCGTCACGCCCGGCAGCCGCACTGCCCGTCAAGCCGCGCAGCGACGGCGGCCGGCGCCGGCAAAACGCCATGCATCGGAAGCGCACCCACCTACGGCGGCCACCAGCGCACCCACCCGCGGCGCCACCAGCGCCGTCACTACCGGTGCCGGCGGCCAGTCCGGCACCGCCGCGCGGACCCGCCCGTCCAGCCGGCTGATGCGATCCCCCGCCTGCCGCACCGCCAGCAGCGCCTCCTCATGGGCAATCCGCGGTTCGAGATGCTCCGGCTTCCGGCCGGTCAGCCAACTGATGGACGTCTTGCCCCAAGGTCTTCCGCCCCGGATCGTGCCGGCTGAGCCGCGGCAGCGACAAGACCTGCTGGCGCTTCGCCGGCTGGTCCTGTACCGCCGCGCCGCGTGCCCGGGTCAGGTCGCACGCCGCCTCGTGGTGGCCATCTGGGCGTGAATTCGCGGCAAGGTCGGCGTGGTGGCCCCAATCGCCCCTTGCCGCGGTGCACGCCCGCGTACGACAATATGGTGATGATGCCGCAGGAGGCTCCTTCGGCGGACCTGACCGCCGCCCGGCCAACGCAGACGCACCGGTTTCCCGGCCCGACGTTTGCCGCGCTCGACCTGGGAACCAACAACTGCCGCATGCTGGTGGGCGCGCCGGCCGCGGACGGCTTCCGCGTGGTGGATAGTTTCTCCCGCATCGTCCGGCTCGGCGAGGGCCTGCACCACACCGGCGCGCTGAGCGAGATCGCCATGGGCCGCGCCCTTGCCGCCCTGCACGCCTGCGCCGCGCGCCTCGCCCGCCGCCCGGTGCGCCGGCTGCGCGCCATCGCCACCGAGGCCTGCCGCCGCGCCGTCAACGGACCGGAGTTCCTGGCAAGGGTGAAGCACGAGACCGGGCTGGACATCGGCGTCATCACCGCCCGCGAGGAGGCCGAACTGGCGCTGGAATCCTGCGCACCGCTGCTGGAAGGCGGCGGCCGGCGCGCGCTGCTGTTCGATATCGGCGGCGGCTCCACCGAGCTCGCCTGGGTGCGCGTCACCGACGGGAAGCCGGCGCTGATCGGCTACGACTCGCTGCCGGTGGGCGTCGTGACGCTGGCCGAGCGCTGGGGCGGCGCCGGGTTCACCCCGGACGGCTTCGCCGCCATGGTGGACGACGTGGCCGCCCGGCTGGCCGCCTTCGAATCCATCCACTGCATCGGCCACGAGATCCGCAACGGCGGTGTCACCCTGCTCGGCACCTCCGGCACCGTGACCACGCTGGCCGGCATCGCCCTCGCACTGCCGCGCTATCGCCGGCCGCTGGTGGACGGGTTGGTGCTGAGCGCGGAAGCCGCCGCCGCCGCACTGGCCAGCCTCCGGGCGATGGGCCGCGAGGGCCTCGTGCAGCACCCCTGCGTCGGTCCGGAACGGGTGGATTTCGTGCTGCCCGGCTGCGCGGTGTTCGCGGCGATCACTCGGCTGTGGCCGGCGCCGCGGGTGATCGTGGCCGATCGCGGCCTGCGCGAGGGCATGCTGCTGCGCATGATGCGCGGTGACGCACCGCACGGTGCGCGGCGGACCACATTGCGCCGCTCGGCATGAATCCCGGGGGCGGGAAGGGACCGGGCGCGCCGCGCGGCCTCGCCGTGGCGGTGCGGACGACGCGCGGACGGAGCGCCGGCTCGCAGCGCTGGCTGGCGCGGCAGTTGAACGATCCATACGTGGCGGCGGCCAAGGCGCGGGGCTGGCGCTCGCGCGCCGCGTTCAAGCTGATCGAGCTGGACGAGCGGTTCGGGCTGATCCGGCCACACGCGCGCGTGGTGGACCTGGGCGCCGCTCCGGGGGGCTGGACGCAGGCGGCGCTGCGGCGCGGCGCGGGGGCCGTGGTGGCGCTGGACCTGCTGGCCATGGATCCGGTGCCGGGCGCCATCGTGCTGCAAGGCGATTTCTCGGACCGGGCGGTGGCAGCGCAGGTGGCGGCGGCGTTGGGCGGCAAGGCGGACCTGGTGCTGTCGGACATGGCCCCCAACACCACCGGCCACGGGGCAACCGACCACCTGCGGATCATGGCCCTGGCCGAGGCGGCCCTGGAATTCGCGGTGCAGGTCCTGGCCGAGGGCGGCGCCTTCGTCGCCAAGGTGTTCCAGGGCGGCTCGGAGCGCGACATGCTGCTCCGGCTGAAGCAGTCCTTCGCGTCGGTGCGGCACGCCAAGCCCCCGGCCAGCCGCAAGGAGTCGAGCGAACTCTACGTGGTGGCAACCGGGTTCAAATGACGCTAACGCCCCGGCAGGCTGCGAATGACCGCCCAGCCCTGCTTCCTTGCGGTTCCGCCGGCACCGGCGTCCTGCCCGACTTCTTCCTCGGTGCGCATGCCGCCGCCGGGGGCACGACCTTGAGCCCCGCGACCGGCGCCGCCGCGGCTGGTTTCCCCTCGCTGCAAGTCATCGCACCGCTGTCCCGAGCCGGCTACAGCCCCCGCACCCAATCCAGCACCGCCCGCACCATCGCTTCCGGCTGCTCCGGGAACATCGCGTGGCTGCAATCCTCGATCACCACCACCGTCACCCGGTCAGGCCCGAGGCCGCGACGGAAGTCATCCGCCGTCTCGCGCGGCCGCCACGGATCCTGCGCGCCTTGCAGATCCAGCACCGGCGCGCTCCCCGCGGTCCACCATTCCTCCCGCGGCGTCGCCGCACTCGCGGCACGCTGACTGCTGCTCGCCGCTGGATACCAGCCGGACAGCCATTCCGGCGGCGGCTCGTGGCCCGGCGCGAAGAAGGCGAAGCGCAACGCCGCCCGTCGTTCGGCCTCCGGCAAACTGGCATCGACGCATTTCGCCAACGCCTCGCGCAGTTCCGGCCGGGTCGATTGCGCCGCCGCCGCGGCCAGCACCACGCCGCGCACCAGGTCGGGCCGGTCGGCCGCCAGCGTACGCGCGACCCATTGGCCGAACGCATGCCCCAACACCACCGCCGGACCGGCGCGCTGGTGCTCGATCACCGCCGCCACGTCGCGCGCATAGTCGTGCAGCGTCAGCCCCCCCAACGGCCCCGCGCTAAGTCCCGTGCCGCGCGGCTGCGGCCGAAGCACGCGCAGCCCGGCACGCGCGAACTCCGCCGCAACGTCGTCGAAATCCTCGGAATCGCGCGACGACGACGGCAGCAGCACCAGCAGCGCGCCACTCCCCTCCGCGATCACCTCGATCCGCACCTCGCCCTGCGCGACGATCTCGCGCGTCCGTTCTCCGGTCATTGCCATGCCCCGTCCCTCTGTCGCCGCATTTGCCGCTGCATCGCCGCCGAACCCCTGCGGGCGCCCGCCATCCCGCTGAGCCGCCAGGCACGAAGCTTCTCCCGGGGGCGCCTTCACGCAAGGATTGCAGTCCATCTCCGGCCGGCAACCGCAACATATACCAGTTGCCTCCCAGGGGCGGATGTGTCTCACTCGCAACGTAACCTACAGCTTCAACCGGAGGCAAACGTCAATGCGCGCCGCCGGCGCCGCACTGCACGATCTGCTATCGACCGCGGCACTGTCCGCGGCAGCGCGCAACATCGTGCTGCGACAGATGGCGACATCGCGGCGGCACTATCACGGTCTGATGCACCTTGCGACACTGTGGACGCGGCACCGGCGTTTCGGTACCGGCACGCCGTTCATTGCGCCCGTCGCGACCCGGTTGATCGCCTGCGCGATCGCCTTCCACGATGCCATCTATGACGCGACGCGACGCGACAACGAACATCGTTCGGCCCGCCTGTGGCAGCGTTATGCACCGGCCGATCTGTCCCCCGCCGACGTGGCCTGGGTCGGCGCCACCATCGAGGCAACCGCCGACCATCTGGCATCGTCCGATGCAACCACCCAACGCGGCCGGCTGCGGCTCTGGCTGCTCGATCTCGACCTGACGCCGCTCGGCGAGCCTCCCGAATTGTTCGCCCGCAACACGCGCCGCCTGCGTGCCGAATACCGCCACCTGCGGGAGGCCGAATGGCAAAGCGGCAGGCTGGCGTTCCTGCGCAAATTGCAAGCGGCGCCGCATCTGTTCCGTTCCCCCCCGCTTGCCGCCGCATTCGAGCTACAGGCTCGCCGCAACATCGCGCGCGAACTGGGAGTCATCTCGCTCGCGATGCGAAGTTGAGTCGCGATGCGGGTTGAGCCGCGAAGCGGGTCGCCCTACGCCACAAGTGCCTCCGGCACCGTCGGGCGTCCGTCGGACACCGTGGTCCGATGCATGTCGCGCACCTGCGTTCCGTCGTACGCGCGCGCGCGATGCATGGTGCAGCGGTTGTCCCACATCACCAGGTCGCCAACCTTCCAGCGGTGCGTATGGACGAACTCGCGCTGCGTCGCGTGTTCCATCAGATCCATCAACAGCACGCGCGCCTCCGGCACCGGCATGCCGCGGATCGCCCCGGCATGCGACGACAGGAACAGCGACCTGCGGCCGGAGCCGGGATGCGTGCGCACCAGCACCTGCGGCACCGGCGCCATCTTCGCTCGCTCCTCCTCCGCATAGTCGGTGAAACCGATGCGCCCGCGCGAGAAGATCTGCGTGTGCTCGCAGATCAACCCCTCCAGCCGCGCCTGCATCCTGGCCGGCAGCGCGTCCCACGCGGCGCGCATGTCGGCGAACTGTGTCTCGCCGCCCGCGTCCGGGATCGTCCGCGCCGACAGCAGCGAGAACCGCGCCGGAATCCGCTTGAAGCTGCTGTCCGAGTGCCACAGCCGGTTGCCCAGCGCGTTCAGCCGGCGCCGGTCGTCGTTCGGCAGCACGCGGTTGTGCGCGTCGAGGTTGGAAATGTCTGCCATGTGCACGTCGAGCCGCGCCACGAAATCCTTCCGGTAGGCATGCACCGTGGTTTCCAGTTCGCCGAAATTGCGGCTGAACGCCATCTGCTGCGCGTCGGTGATGAACTGGTCGTGGAACACCAGCACCCCGTGCCGGTTGATCGCGTCGTTCAGCGCGTCCACCGTCGCGCGGCCGAGCAATTCGCGCAGATCGACCCCGGCGATCTCACCAACGAACACCGGATGCAACTGCTTCACCGAGATCGCCATGATCTGCTCCTGTGCTGGACGCGGCGGCGCGACGATATCCGCCGTACAATGCGTCAAGCAAGCTCCCGCCCGGTGAGCCGCGGTCCTGCGTCATCGGGCGGGAGATTGCTTGCGCGCCGCTCCTCGCAATGACAGGGTACTCGGTTCCCGCCTGCCTACCTCAGGCCTTAAGGCGCCTGGTCTCGTGCGAAGCGCAATTCTGCTCCGTGGCCCTTGCGGGATTTGGATACTTCCTTCGTGCCGAGGACTTTTGGGATTATGCAAATACGCATGTCCGCCGCGTGTCCCGACGCTGCTATTGCAGCGGTTCAAACGAATATCCTGCCCGCCTGCTCTCACCCATACGACCGGAATTGCCATGAGGCACCGCATACACGCGTGTCGTGTCGCGCGACCGGCTCATTGAGCGGTTCCGGTCGGGCGATCGAAACGGCGGCGACCGGTCCCCTCCTGTCGCTACGCTCAGAGCCTGGCCGCGACCATCGACGAATTGCTGCCGGATGCGCTGCCCGGTGAGCCGGAAACCGCCGCTCCCACGCTCGACGTCAACGCGGGACCAGGCGGAACATTGGCCGGTATTGCCATCCAAAGAACCTGGACCGCCGACGTGCCGGGACTGTCGGATTCGCCAGTCACCCGGATCAGCCGCAGGCTGGGATAGTCGTTGATGAGCCAGACTGTTTGATAGGTCCTAGCGTTCAGAGCCCGTTCCACATTGTTGTCGAACGCTGTTCCTGCTACGAAATATGACGCCCAGTCGAAGTCGGAGATCGCACCCGGTACGGCGGAGCGTAGCCCTCCGAGCAAGCGCCGGTACTCCTGATAGGTTGGCGCCGGTTCCTGACACGTCTGGGATCCGGTAGAGCCCACCGCCGGTACCGATATGGGTCCACCCGGTAGCCCCCCTGGCAAAGAGCCGCCGGGGGCCGAGGTCGGGCCGGTCGAAGGCCCAGAGGAGGGCACCGTCACCGGCCATCGTAACGGGACCCCTGTCCCTCCGCCGGGGAGGACCACGAACGGTACAGGCCGGATAATGACGGGCATTGCTCATTCCTTCCCGCGACGATTGCGCCATGGAAATCATATATCTCGGTTCCAGCCCCGGCCACAACGAGAATGAACCGCCGCTCCGTTGCTTCAGGCATGTCCATCGCCTTGTGCCGACGGGCGCGCATCTCCCTGCCAGGCCCATGGCCTCAGCCGGTGGGGATGCCATTCTGACTGCTGGACGCAATGACCGTGCCGTCACCGATCTTGCTGCGCAACGACCCAGCAAGCGGCCTTCACCGCGCGCATGCTGCTGCAGAACGCGCTGGCCTGCGCCACATCGGAGAAGCCGGCGGTGCGCAGGCGCCAAACCCGCCGGCCGTTCACGTCCGCCTCGCTGACCGCGGGTTGATGACCATACGTCAGCTTCGGCGCATCCAGCCGCAAGCGACGCCACTCCGCCTCGGCCCGTTGCGCGCTGCGCGCCGCGGCAAGCTGCACGGCCAGGCGGTGCACCGCCGGGCGCGCGGTGATCGCGGTCGCCCGCGCCGCCGCGGGAAAAGCCGCCGGCCGCGCGGACTTCACCATTGCCGGCGCCGCATGACGCCGCAACACGGTGCCCGAAGCTTCCGCAACGACAGGACGGCGCTCGTCACGGACGCTCACCGGCATGGCGGCCAACGGCCCGGGTTCCGCCGCCGGCAGGACATCGGCCCAGATATTGCCAGGCCGCGGCAGCAGCGGCTGGTCGAGCGCACGCTGCCCCATCATCCGGCGCAACGTCGTGCCGTTGGCCGCCGCGACTGTCGGCGGTCCGCCGGAGATCGGCGTCTCTTGCGGCCGGGATCCGATGCAGCCGGACAAGGCCAGGCACAGACATAGCAGGATAATGCCGCGCACAGCGCATGGTCCCCCAGGGCATTGCACCTTCAGATAGCAGAGGCGGAAGAAATTACAACTCATTCTTGCCGCCTTCGACAGCCTCGGCAACGAATGCGCGCCCCACTCCCCCATCCCGCAGGCCCCCCTTCGGAGCGCGATGAATCCGGTCGTCCGCCGCCTGCCGCACCGACACACCGTCCAGGTCCGTCGTGTCGCCGCATCGTCATATCGCAACGGCGACGATGGATGACCTCCAGGCCAGGCTGGCCGCGCTGATCGGCATCTTCCGCCGAACCTCGCCGCCGCACCCGCGTGGCTCCGCTGGTTGCCGTTGTCCCTTGATTCCCGGCCGCCTTTCCGCCACACACCGCCGGCCCGGCATGTCGGCGCGGGCGGCGGCCGTACCGCGGCCGCACCCTCCCTACCCGAGAGAGCATGCATGCGCGACACCGGCGAATTCCTGTTCACCTCCGAATCCGTGTCGGAGGGCCACCCGGACAAGGTCGCCGACCGGCTTAGCGACACGGTGCTGGACGCCTATCTCGCGGCAGATCCCTACTCGCGCGTGGCCTGCGAAACCCTGGTGACGACCAACCGCGTGGTATTCGCCGGCGAGACGCGCGGCCCCGCCACCGTCACGCCCGACCTGTTGCGGCATCTCGCGCGCATGGCGATCCACGACATCGGCTACGACCAGCCCGGCTTCAGTTGGGAGCGCGCGGAGATCGCCTGCCACCTGCACTCGCAGTCCGCCGACATCGCCCAAGGCGTCGATGCCGGCGGCAACAAGGATGAGGGCGCCGGCGACCAGGGCATGATGTTCGGCTACGCCTGCCGCGAAACCGACGCCCTGATGCCGGCGCCCATCCACTACGCGCACGCCGTCCTGCACCGCATCCGCGAACTGCGTCATGTCCACGACAAGTCGGTCGCCGGCCTGCTGCCCGACGCCAAGAGCCAGGTCACGCTGCGCTACATCGACGGCAAACCGGTGGGTGCGACCAGCGTCGTCGTGTCCACCCAGCACGTCGAGGACCTCGACCAGGCCGAGATCAAGCGCATGCTGTGGCCGATCGTCGCAAGCACGCTGCCCAACGGCTGGATGTGCCCGGAGGCCGAATTCCACGTCAACCCGACCGGCAAGTTCGTCACCGGAGGACCGGATGGCGATTGCGGCCTGACCGGGCGCAAGATCATCGTCGATACCTATGGCGGCGCCGCCCCGCATGGCGGCGGCGCATTCAGCGGTAAGGATCCGACCAAGGTGGATCGCTCCGCCGCCTATGCCTGCCGCTACCTCGCCAAGAACGTCGTCGCCGCGGGGCTGTCGGACCGCTGCACGATCCAGATCGCCTATGCCATCGGCATCTCCCGCCCGCTCTCGGTCTATGTCGATCTGCAGGGCACCGGGCAGGACGTTGACGCAACGCGCCTGGAAAAGGTGTTGCGCGAGGTGATGAACCTGTCGCCGCGCGGCATCCGCGAGCATCTGCATCTGAACCGGCCGATCTATGTGCCCAGCTCGGCCTACGGCCATTTCGGCCGCGAGCCGGATGAGGAAAAGGGCACCTTCACGTGGGAAAAGACCGATCTGGTGCCGGCGCTGAAGGCGGCGCTCGGACGGTAAAGCCGCCGCCGGAGCGACTCTACGGCCGCGCCCGCGGCCACAAGCTGCGCCCGCGCCAACAGCGATTGCTCCAGGTCACGCTGCCCCGCCTGGCGTTCCCCAAGGCGCGGGCCGGCGATCCCCTGGCAGCCTTCCCGGAACCGCCGCGCGCGCTGTGGCTCGAAGTCGGCTTCGGTGGCGGCGAGCATGCGCTGGCGCAGATCGCCGCGCGTCCCGATATCGGCCTGATCGCCTGCGAGCCGTTCGAGAACGGCCTCTGTTCCTTGCTGTCGCGCCTCGTACCCGACGGCGAGGAGGCGCACGCCCCCCTCCCGCCCAACCTGCTGCTGTGGCCCGACGATGCGCGCGTGCTGCTGCGCCTGCTGCCGGATGCCTGCCTCGACCGGCTGTTCCTGCTGTTCCCCGACCCCTGGCCGAAGGCGCGCCACGCCAAGCGACGCTTCGTGCATCCGGCGCTCCTGCCATTGCTCGCCCGCGTGCTGCGCCCCGGCGCGCAATGGCGACTCGCGACCGACGATCCGACCTACCAGGCCTGGGTTGCCGAGGTCATCGCTACGCAGCACCTGTTCGACGCCCCGCCACCCTCGGCCGAACGCCCACAAGGCTGGCCCCCGACCCGCTACGAGGCGAAGGCCCTGCGCGAGGGGCGGGCACCGAAATACTGGACGCTGCGCCTCGCCCGCCAACCGGGAGAGGTCGAGACGCGCGAGCGGCGAGGGTGACCGGGCCGCCCGGCCGCACTCTCCCTCTCATCGCTTCGCATTTCGGCATTTCCCATTGCGTGGGCGAGGCAAAGCATCGACAGCGCCGGTTCAGACCGGCCCGGCGAAGCGGGCGAAGGACGCCGCGAGAATTTCGTAGATCGGCCGCTTGAAATCCACCGCCAGCGCCGGCAGTTCGGCCAGCGCCGTCCAGCGCCACGCATCGAACTCCGGATGCGGATCGAGATCGAGCCTGATGTCGCGCTCCTCGCCGGTGAAGCGCAGGGCAAACCAGCGCTGGCGCTGGCCGCGATAGCGTCCCTTCAGCGCGACGCCGACCAGATGCGGCGGCAGGTCGTAGGTCAGCCACGCCGCATGCTCGCCGATGATCTCCGCCTGGCCGGTGCCGATCTCCTCGGCGAGCTCGCGCAGCACCGCGCCGCGCGGGTCCTCGCCCGCATCGATGCCGCCCTGCGGCAACTGCCAGCCCCCGGGCGCGCCCTCCGCGTTCGGCAGATCGGCGCGGCGCGCGACGAACACCCGCCCGTCACGGTTGAACAGCACGGCGCCGACATTGGGGCGGTACGGGAGCAGACTCATGGCGCCGAGGTTGCCACGTCCGATGGCGGCCGCACCAGGGCGCTGACCGGCGCCAGCGTCAGGCCACGGCTGAGCAATCCGCTGGCCCATAGCGCGATATGGTCGATCGTCACCGGAACCGGCGCTCCGGCCAGGCCGAGCGCATCGCCCTTGGCCTGCGCGATCTGCTCGAGTTCGGCCAGCTTCCTGTCGATGTCGTCAATCGGCTCGTCCAGCACCAGATCGACGTCGCGGCTCCAGACATGACGCTCCATCGCCACGCCGCCCGATCCCGCCGGCCGCGCGTCAACGTAAAGCAGCCCGCGACGGGCCAACTCGGCCAGCAGCGGGTCCATCTGGTTCGGCATTCCGGCAAACCGTTCGCCGCGCATGGCGCCGAGCGCGTTGGTCACCCCGACATACCCGCTGAAATCCGCCAGCAGCCAGTGCAGGCGGCGGAGGTTCTCGGCAACCGACAGGCTGGTCATAAGCGCGCGCGGGCCGGGATCGTTCTGCGGGAAGCCTTGCGGCTCCATCGGGATGGACAACAGATACTCATCTCCCGCCGCGCGCGCCGCGGCCAGCAGCTTCGGCAGCCTTGTGGCGTACGGGGACACCGCGAGGGTGACGCCGCCTGGCAGGTCCTTGATCGCCTTGAGGCTGTCATTCTCGTTCAGACCGATGCCCGCCACCAGGATCCCGATGCGTGGCCTGCGGCTGCTGCGGTCGAAACCCGCGGCGTAAACCTGCATCGGCTGGCGGCCATCCTCGGCGATCCGCGGCAGCATGTCGGAAGGAGCGCCGGGCGCCGGTTCCAGCAGACCGGGATCCGGATCGGCGATCGGCCCCGGCGTGTCGCGGCCCGGGCGATCGGCAGCCTGCATCACGGGGCGCTGCGTCACCAGAGGCGGCAGGACCGCCGCCGCGGCAGGAGCGGCGGCGGCAACCTGCGGCCGTGAGACGGCCGCCTGGCTGCGCAACGGTGGCGGCAGCGGACCCAGCACCTGCAACACCGCCGCGCCCCCACCGGCCAGCAGCAGCACCGCCAGCCAGAACACGCGGAGGCCGCGCCAGCCGGTAAGCATGGGCCAGGTCACCCGAGGGCTCCGTCTCTGGTGTCATCGCCGGCCGCCACCTGAAACCCATCAGGACAGGGCCGTATGCTGGCAGGAGTCTTCCTCGCCTCCCGATCTCGGTTCGCTGCGCGGCCCAGGCCCGCAACGCGAGGGCGAGAACTCTGAGCGGTCGCTGCCGGGGCAGGGGCCTGGCTCACCTCCGCGATCATGCCCTCAGTTCGACGTGACGGCCTGCTGCGCCGCCATCGCCTTGGCCAGCACGATCGCCTGCTGCAACTGGAAATCCGTCGTGTCCGGCTTGGCCGGATCGAATTTCGGGAAATCAACTGGCGGCTTGTCGGGAATCTCCTTGGCGATCGGCGGCAGGTCGGTGCGCGGCGCCGCCTTGGTCTGCCCGGTGCCGCCCTCGTTCTTGATCGTGCCGTTCAGGTCCGTCTCGTGCTCCGGACCGAACTGCGGTTGTTCCTGGCGCGTCTCTGCCACGTGCACGTCCGGCTGGATGCCCAACCCCTGGATCGAGCGTCCGGACGGCGTGTAGTAGCGCGCGGTGGTCAGCCGCATCGCGCCGTTGCCGGGCAGCGGGATCACCGTCTGCACCGACCCCTTGCCAAAGCTGCGGGTGCCGAGCAGCACGGCACGGCGGTGGTCCTGCAACGCTCCCGAGACAATTTCCGACGACGACGCCGAGCCGTCGTTGATCAGCACCACCAGCGGCGTGTGGGGGATGATGTCGTCCCCCTTGGCGTCCCAGCGCTGGCTGTCCTCCGGATGGCGCGCGCGGGTCGAGACGATCTCCCCCCGGTCAATGAAGTCGGACGACACCGCCACCGCCTGGTCCAGCAGCCCGCCCGGATTGTTGCGCAGGTCCAGGATCAGCGCGTTGAGCTTGCCGCCGGCCTGCTGTTTCAGTGTCTTCACCGCCGCCTGCAGGCTGGGATCCGCCTGTTCGGTGAACTGGGTCAGCCGGACATAGCCGATCTTGTCCGGCTCCATCCGCGACTTGACCACCTGGATATGGATGATCTGGCGCAGCAGCGCCTGTTCGATCGGCTTGTCGATGCCCTGGCGCTTGATCGTCAGCGTGATCCTGGAGTTGGGCGGACCGCGCATCCGGTCCACCGCGTCGTTCAGGCTGATGCCCTCCACCGTCTTGCCGTCGATCGCGGTAATGATGTCGCCGGGCTTGATGCCGGCCTTGGCGGCCGGCGTATCGTCGATCGGCGAAATCACCTTGATGAAGCCGTTTTCCTGGGTCACTTCGATGCCCAGGCCGCCGAACTCGCCTTTGGTCTGCACCTGCATGTCGCTGAACGCCTTGGCGTCCATGTAGCCGCTGTGCGGGTCGAGGCCGGTGAGCATGCCGTTGAGGGCGTTCTCCACCAGGACCTTGTCACTGACCGGATCGACGTAATCGGCGCGCACCCGCTCGAACACGTCGCCGAACAGGGTCAGCAGGCGGTAGGTGTCGCTGCGTGACTCTTCCTGCGCCGAGGCGGCCGGGACGCCGAAGTGCCAGCCGAGCATGCCGGCCGCCGGCAGGGCCGCGGCGCCGGCCATGAAGGCCGTGCCGACCAGCAGGGCTGTCCGCAGACGACGTGGAAAATGGCGGAGACGCACTTCCATTCGCTTTTCCTTCGCCGCCCGGGCTCGGGCGGATCATTTGTCCGGGGTTGGAAAGCTCACCTTTTCGCGCGTCGAGGGCGCAAAAGTCCAGTGGACAAATGTCAATGTTGACCCCGCAACCTCGCTCGCCGCGCTGGAGAGGCCGGGACGCGAAGCGGTGAGGGCAACGGTGATCGGGCCGGCGCACGGTACCCGCACCGTGCGTCCACCTGGTGGCCCACCCGCCGCCGGTCCGCGCCACCTGGCCGCCGATGTGCGCCCCTGGCCTGCCGGGCATCGATTTGCCCCGGGGACCGGGGGGGAGCAGCTTGATGCAGGAGCCGCTCCCGTCGATCTCCGGGCAACTTCCGCCGCCGGCTGGGCAGCCTGGGCCCGCAAGAGCGGATCTCAATCGAAGCCGAAATGCTGAGCCCACGGACCATGGCCGCGAGAGACCTCGGCCTACGATGAAATTTTCACTATTTTGGCTGGACGTCGATAAAGTAGCAGACTCGCCACTTCGCCCCACCGGCTCCGCCATTTGCCGCATCGGCTACGCTGGTATAGGTGCCCCCCCAGCTATAGATCGTACCGCGAAGCCTGTACAAATAATGGCAGAGTCCGCTATACAATGGCATCTTCCCTTCAGTCACTCCAAGAATGCCATCCTTGCTTCCACCATCTCCACCCGACACTGTCTGTACCTTGGAGTCAAACTCCCAGATCCGGCGCAAATAGTCGGCCACGGCGTCCGGTGGCATGGCAATCCCGTAATTGGCGTCGTCCTTTATTTCCTCATCCGTTCTTGATACCGCCGAATTGACCAACGTAATGTACTTGTCGATGGTGAAATCCCCGAAATCCCCGCCGAACGAACGCGTGAATTTCGCAATATCATCCAGCACGACAGTGTTGCCCTCTGCCTTCAAAATCATTAGGTAAGTCTTGATTTCCGCAAGCACCCTGCTCGCCGTGCCGGCACCGATGAGTTGTGGTCTTTTCGATTGATTCAGCTCATGCATGGCATAGAAGCTGCTGGTGAATCCGCAAACACCCCAGTGTGCGTTCGCCTGTCCCATTGTATTCATCGACGTGGACACAGCTTATCTCCCTCTCTGTTTTAACGATTCAATCACACCGATCGAAGGCGAATGCCAGCGCGACCTACCCTGGAGACCTTTTGATTCCGTGTCAATATTGCCGACCCCTGGTTAGGCCAATCGGCTGCCGGAGTACGTGACAAGCGCCCTGCCGCATCGCGATCGCCGCACCGCCGCACCCAGCAGCCCGCGGGTCGCGGCTTCCGGTTGATGTCGAACAGCGTGTCGCACATTCCGGCGAACACAATGCGCCCGACACAGGTCTGCGCCACGGCGGCATCGTGCGGAGCGGCATCCTCGTGCGGCGCGATGCGCAGAGTCGATGCGCAGAGTTTGGGCCTGGGCCACGGCGGTTCCCGCCGCCAGGGCGATCGCAGCCGCCGGCGTCACGGCCGCTGGAAGGCGTGGCATTGTATCGTCTCCCACGGTTGCGGCCATCCCGTTGGTTGCATTCTGTGCCGTCGCAACCGGGCCGTGGTAAACTGCCGCTTACTTTTGCGGCGCGGCGTGGCTAAGCAACGCGCCGGACGCCTGACCCCTTGCAGCGGATGCGTGATATGGCAGACTCGGTTTTCCCGCCGGACCGCGACGCGTGGCGCGACGATCCGCGGGCCGACTTCCTCGGCTACCAGTTGCTCCGCCTGGCGCGCGCGGCGCTGAGCCGGCAGTTCGGCGACGATTCGATGGAGGCGGAGTACAACACCTCGCTGCGCCGGGAACTGCGCCGCAAGCGCGGCGGCAAGGCGTGGCTGTTGCGGCAGTGGGACGACCACCCGGAACACGGCACGCTGCGGCTGAGCGCCCAGCCGGTCGCGAACACGTTCAGCCTGGCCGTGGCACATGCGGATTTCACCGCGGATCTGACCGTCATCTACGACATCGACCTTGCGGAACTCGACTCCGCCGGAATCACGCATTTCCAGGGCAGCGCCGCCGCGGCGATCGATGGCGCGCGCTTCTGGGTGGATGAATTGACGGATTACGGCCTGGACGGCCTGGACCTCGATGAGGCCGATCTGGAGGAGATGCTCGCCGATGCCGGTTTGGCAGACGCGGAAGATGCGGACGACGCGCCCGGCGCGCCGCCCGAGGACACGATCGAGGACCGCCGCCAGGTCGAACGGATGGCGCGCGCCCTCAGTCGCCAGGTGCAAGACGACGAGCCGCCGGAACTGGCCGAGCCCGACCACCAGTGGCTGGAGGCCGTGCCGCAGAGCCTGTGGCCCATCCTGGATGGCGCCGTCAGTGCAGCGATCGCGAAGCCGCGCGACGCGAAGCTGTTCGCCGCCTGGCTGGCGATGCTGAACCACCAGCTCGAACTGATCCGCTACCGGTCCGATCGTGGCCACAAATGGGCGATCGGGATGCTCGACCAGTACCAGGAGCAGGTGAAGGATCTGGCTGCGGCGAAGGCGCTCGACAACCACGAGGATCTGTTCTCGCTCGTCGCCGCGCTGGGTCACGCCAAGGTGCCGGTCAAGCCGGAACTCAGCGAGGCGCTGATGAGTTCGGGACCATCGCTGCCGGACTCCATGGCGCCCGCCGAGGTGCTCGACCGGGCGGTGCGCCCGATGATCGACGAACTGGCGCGCCACGTCACGTCGCCGTTCGAGGTGATGGAAGCGATGGGCGAGGCCGCCGCGGTCACCCCGCCGGCGCTGCGCTGCTTCATGGCGCACGAACTTGCCTTGTCGCCGCACGCGGTGATGCGCGACGCGGTGCCGCTGATGTTGCTCGATGCCGATGCGGAGGTGCGGCACGCGGCGGCCCTGGCGCTGGAGCAGAGCGCCGCGCCGGATAGGTTGTCGGGGGCGTCGCTGCGGCGGGCGATCGCCCTGCGCAACTGGATCCCCGAGGCGGACCGCGCCGCGCTCGACCAGGCGATCCGCAAGGCGCGGATGAAGGGCGTGCAACCGGCGCAATGGGCACCGGCGCCCGACCTCGCCTGGCGCGCCTCGGCGATCGACGGCAGCGGCGCGCAAAGCATGCTGTTCGCCAGCCGCTCCGGGCGATCCGGCCTGTTCGCCGGCCTGCTGCTGAAGCAGGATTTTGGCATCCGCGACGCGTGGTGCAACCGCGCCACGCCGCGCCGCGAGATCGCCTCCGCGGTGGCGGAGATGCGGACCAAGCTGGTGGTGCCGGACGTCGAACGTTCTTATATCGATCTCGCCGTGCAACACGGCATCGCGCTCGGGGTGGCGGCAAGTCATTTGCCCGACGCGGCCTTGCTGGAGATCGCCGAAGCGGTGAGCGGCGCCGACTGGAAGGACCGGCGGATCGACGCGGCGGCCGAGATCGGGCACCTGTTCGGCGAACTCCCCGCCGAGCAACGCAGCGCCGGCGCGATCGCGGGGTCGCTGCTGCGCAGCGTTGGCTGGATGCGCGAGGACGGCCTGTGGGATTCCTGGTTCGAGGACGACGCGGAGGTGCGCGAGTCGCTCGCGGCGGCACGGCAGCAGGACGTTGGCGCCGCGGCGCGGCGGCTGCTGGAAGGCGTGATGGCGCAGCGGCGCGACGTCTGGGCGGAGCGGTTCCTGCTCACGGCGCTGTGGGCGCGCGCGGTGAAGGCCGGCCAGCCGGCGCCGCTGGGCGCGCCGGCGCGCGCCGTCACCTGGCGCGACCTGGTGGTGCTGGCGCACGAGGTTCTGTCCGAGCGAAAGCTCGGCGACATCCCGGTGATGGCAGAGATCGCCGAGCGCACGGTGATCGCCGCGCGGTCGGGCGCGTGGTGATAACTTGACGGCAAAAACAGTGGCGGACCGAGGCGACACGGTGGAATAATCACTCCCAAAGCTGCCCATGCAGAGGCCATTCCTGCAAACGCGGGTCTGCGCCACTATGCGGTTCAAGGGACTCGCGGAATTCCTGGACGGATGCTAAGATTCAACTCGTAACGACTTTCTCGGAGGCATGCTGGATGCCGGAGCAGACGAAGCCGTGGTGGGTCGATCCGGTGTGGTGGCAGGTTGTCGTGGCCGTCATCGCGGTGGCTATGGGTTCGTTTTGGGCATATCACGGCTCTAAGCAAAGGCAGGCTGTTCCCGAAAACAAGCGGAAAACCCAACAGATCACCGGGGAAACCAATCAGACGATGCCCATGCGGATATATCAACCGCAAAATGGTGATGTCGTCAAGGAGCGGGTGTTTGTATCTGGATATTCCGCATACCCCATGCGCAACAACTATCTATTTGTTACGGATGCCGTGGGAGGTGTCCACTACTTGCAGCGTGGCAGGATATCAGTTGATCCAAATGGGGCATGGTCGCAAGCGGCGGTCTTCGGCGAGCACGGAAACTGCGGGGTCGAGTTTATTGTGACCGAGGTGGCAACGGCGGAGGTTATTATTTCTCCGACGGTCGAGCAGTTCCCGGACGACGCGATAGTCACCCCGGCGATAAGGGTAGCTCGCGAGCCATGCAAGCCGCCATGAAACCGCTGTTGGCAAGGACACGACCAATGATGGGGTTTCGCATATCGACGATGGCCGCACTGCTGGCGGGCGCGATGGGCTTAGCGGGCGCGACGGGGCTGGCGCTCGGAGCGCAAGCACAGATAGTGGTCAACACGCCGAAGAGCGGGATGCAGGTGTGTCCGGTTAACGAGATCTCGGGCAGAATTTCGGGCCCGGCTATGGCCGCGTCCAATGCCGAGCTATGGATTGTCGTGCATCCAAAACTGGTGGGCGATTGTTGGGTCCAAGATCCGGTCTCCGTGGCTCCCGATGGCAGTTGGAGCGGCTATGCACATTTCGGCGAGCGCATCTCCGACCATGACGATTTACCCTACGAGTTCAAGGTCATGGTCCTAACTGCAAAGCCGACGGTAGGTAAGATAACGTGCTGGCCGACTACGACTTGGGTGTCGCCGGTTGTTACCGTCACTCGCCGGCCGACCGGCCAGTGCCGATAGCCCGTTGGCGGTGGTTGGCTCCCGTGATGTCGCCGGCGCCGGAGTGCTGCGCAGAATGTACCGCGGGTGAACATTCCCGAAGCTCCCTTGAAGCATGCGCTGTAGTGTCGCGAATCGCTGATATTGTCGGTGTTCGTACTCTACCGGCCGCCCCTGACGGCGCCGCAAACGAGCTGCGATATCCCCGCAAAATCGATCACGTGAGGGTCCCCTGGGGGACGGGGAAAACTTCATAATTCCGCCACGACAGGCCGCATCTGCGCCCACGGCCGCGCCTGCTCCAACGCCGCCGCCACACGCAGCAACGCCGCATCCTCGCCCGGCCGCGCCACGAGCTGGATCGCCAGCGGCAGGCCGGCCGCGTCGAACCCGCAGGGCAGGCTGATCGCCGGATTGCCGGTCAGGTTGAACGGCATCGTGTAGGGATACCAGGACGCGCGGATGTTCTCGACCGACTGGTTGTCGATCTCGATCGGCCCGAAGAAATCCTGGTCGATCGGCACCGCGCTACGCGACAGCGTCGGCATGGCGACGATGTCGGTATGCTCGAACCACGCCTGCACCTGGCGATACAGCCTGGTGCGTTCGAAGATCGCCGCATACAGCTCGGCGGCCGAATAGTTCGCCACCCGGTCCATCTGCCGCACGAAGGTCGGGCACATGATGGCGCGGTGCTGCCGCAGGTGGTGGCCGAACTGCGCCATCCGGTAGGCGCCGTTGTTGACGAACCACAACGCCTCCGGATTGGCGAATGGAACGGTCAGTTCATCGACCGTCGCGCCCAAACTGGTGAATGCCTCCAGCGCCGACTCGCATGCGGTCAGCACGGCGGCGGCCACCGCGCTGTTGCCGAGCCGAGCGCGCCAGGCGATGCGCACGCCCTTGAGGTCGCCGCCGGTGCGGATCGCGGCCACGTAGTCGGGCTGCGGCCGCGCCGTGGTGAGCGGATCGCGCAGGTCCGGCCCGGCCATCACACCCAGCATCAGCGCGGTATCCGCAACCGTGCGCGTCATCGGCGTAACGTAGGAAATATTGCCGAATCCGTCCTGCGCGTATTCCTGCGGCACCACGCCCAGGCCCTGCTTGAACCCGACCACGCCGTTGCACGCCGCCGGGATGCGCGTGGAGCCGCCGCCATCGGTCGCCACCGCGAGCGGCACCAGCCCGGCGGCGACCGCCACCGCCGAGCCGCCGCTCGATCCGCCGGAGCTGTGGTCGGCGCGCCAGGCGTTGCGCGTGCGGCCGAACAGCGGCGCCTGCGTCAGGCATTGCTGGCCGAATTCCGGCGTGGTGGTCTTGCCGACCACGATCGCGCCCGACTGCTTCAGCCGCGCCACCGCCACCGCGTCGGTAGCGGGAACGTGGTCCTTGAAGATGAGGGAACCCCAGGTGGTGCGGATGCCGGCGGTCGGCACCAGGTCCTTCACCGCCACCGGCACGCCGTGCAGCGGTCCCAGCATATCGCCGCGTTGCACCGCAGCTTCCGCGATCCGCGCCTGCGCCATGGCCGCATCGGCCGCGACGGTGATGAACGCGTTCAGTACCGGTTGGCTGCGCTCGATGCGCTCCAGCGTCGCGCGCACCAGCTCCACCGGCGACAGGCGGCGGGTGCGGATCAGCGCGGCGAGTTCGGTGGCCGGGGTGAAAGCGAGGTCGGTCGAGGGCATTGGGTGTGGTGTCCCGCCTAGGCGTCATTGCGAGGAGCGCGGCGACGAAGCAATCTCCCGCAAGAGATTGCTTCGTCGCTGCGCTCCTAGCAATGACGAGAGGGAGGAAGCACCATGCTGCGCCAGGAACAGAACGAATTGCTCACCCGCACGGGACCGGGAACGCCGATGGGCGAGATGTTCCGGCGCTACTGGATTCCCGCCCTGCTGGCCGAGGAACTGCCCGAGAACGACGGGCCGCCGGTGCGCGTGCAGCTTCTGTCCGAGAAACTCATCGCCTTCCGCGACACGATGGGGCGC
>DATLQW010000035.1:0-44828 GCA_035535035.1 Acetobacteraceae bacterium | reverse complement strand
TCAACCGAGCAAAACTCGAAATCCCCATAGACCATCGCCGCATCCCCGCGGGTTCGTGCTTGGGCGGTTTTCGTACGCCGGCCCCATGCCCAGAACGCGCGGCCTGCGACGGCCGGCGTCCGAAAACCTTCACCAAAGCGGTGATAGCAATATGCGCCGGCCTGAACCGTCGCATCCGACCCTCTGCACCCATTCAGACTGACCCGCTACCGGCGCGGGGCTGCTTGGCCGCTGCGAACCTCCCAATGACGGGGGTGTCAGGCACGCTTGCCAAGCGCCGGGGCCGCGGTCTACCTGGCGTCCTACCGGCAGTGCGGGACGTGGCAGCGATGGTTCCCCGTTACACCAGACCCGAAATGGCCGCCATCTGGGCGCCCGAGAACCGCTACCGCATCTGGTTCGAGATCGAGGCGCTGGCCGCCGAGGGAATGGCCCGGATCGGCGCCATCCCGGCATCCGCCGCTCGCTCCATCCGCGAGAAGGGCGGCGCGGCGGCGGCGCGCATCGGTCCGGCCGACCTCGAACGCATCGACGCGATAGAGCAAGAAACGCGGCATGACGTGATCGCGTTCCTGACCTGGCTGGCCGAGGCGATCGGGCCGGACAGCCGGTTCGTGCATCAGGGCATGACCAGCTCCGACGTGCTGGACACCTGCCTGTCGGTGCAGCTCGCCCAGGCGACCGACCTGTTGCTGGCGGACCTGGACGCGGTGCTGGCGGCGCTGAAGGCACGGGCCGTGGAGCACAAATTCACGCTGACCATCGGCCGCAGCCACGGCATCCACGCCGAGCCGACCACGTTCGGGTTGAAACTCGCCGGGCACTACGCGGAGTTCGCCCGCGACCGCGCCCGGCTGGTGGCGGCGCGGGCGGAAATCGCGGTGGCGCAGGTGTCGGGGGCGGTGGGCACCTTCGCGCATCTCGATCCGCGCGTGGAAGAATACGTCGCCGAGCATCTGGGCCTGGCGGCGGAGCCGGTGTCAACGCAGATCATCCCGCGCGACCGGCACGCGGCGTTCTTCGCCACGCTGGGGGTGATCGCCTCCGGCATCGAGCGGCTGGCGACGGAAGTGCGCCACCTGCAACGCAGCGAGGTGCGCGAGGCGGAGGAGTTTTTCCACCCGGGCCAGAAGGGCTCCTCGGCGATGCCGCACAAGCGCAATCCGGTGCTGAGCGAGAACCTGACCGGGTTGGCGCGTGTGGTGCGGGCCGCGGTGGTGCCGGCGCTGGAGAACGTCACGCTGTGGCACGAGCGCGACATTTCCCACTCGTCGGTGGAGCGGGTGATCGCGCCGGACGCCACGCTGGCGCTGGATTTCGCGCTGGGACGGCTGGCCGGGATGATGCAGCGCCTGGTGGTGCATCCCGAGCGGATGCTGGCGAACCTGGAGAGCCTGGGCGGTGTCGTCCACTCGGGCGAGGTGCTGCTGGCGCTGACCCGCGCGGGTATCCTGCGCGAGGACGCCTACCGCATTGTGCAGCGTTGCGCGATGGCGACGTGGGAGCGGCTGGGGTCCGCGGACGGGCGCGGGTTCCGCGACAATTTGCTGGCGGACCCCGAGGTGGCGGGGCGGATTCCGCCGGCGGCACTGGACGCGGCGATGGACCCGGCGCTGCACATGCAGGCGGTGGACCGGATATTTGTCCGGGTGTTCGGGGAGGTGTGACGGAACGGTTCAAGGTCGCCGTGAACGTCGAACCGATCGCCACAGGCCCGCTGATTGACGGACCATCATTGCATCCGTATATTCCGGAATATCCGGAGTTCTCCTCATGCGAACAGTGACCGCGTCGGATTATAGCAAGAAGGTTGGTCTCTACCAGACCATTGCGCAACGCGAGCCGATCGTCATCACCTCGCACGGCCGCGAGGAGACCGTGCTCATTTCCGCTGACGAGTACCGCCGCCTGACGCGTCGCCGTCGTCGCCCGTTCCTCATCGAAGAATTGCCCGAGGAAGATTGGCAAGCCATCGAACAGGCGCAGGCCGAGCTGGAGAAATCAGAGTCGGCGGTGTAGTGGCGGCTCTGCCGCGGCCCACAGCGGGGCTGGTCATTGGCTACAGTTACCTTTGGGAGGCCGAGTACCGCGCTGGCCGCGAGGAGGGCACGAAAGATCGCCCTTGTACCGTCGTCATTGCGACCCGCACGGAGGACGGTGACATCGTCGTCACGGTGGCGCCTGTCACTCATGCTCCGCCAGCGCGCATCCAGGATGGCCTGGAACTGCCCGCCGAGATGAAGCGGGTCCTTGGGCTGGACGCCGAACGCTCCTGGCTGATTTGCTCCGAGCTGAACCGGTTCGTCTGGCCCGGCCCCGACCTGCGTCCAATTTCACGGCGGGCACCGGGAAACTTCGTTTATGGCATGTTGCCGTCGCCGTTCATGCGGCAGGTGTTCGAGCGTCTCGCGCTGTTGCGGGCGGAACGAAGGCCCCACGTGGTTTTTCGCTCGCCGTGAATCCTGGCGGGGTGGCGGCACCGCGGGCGTTGCCAACTGTTTCCCAAGAGCGGATAGCAACCAGACGGAGGACACAGCATGGCCTGGAGCGGGCAGATCGCATTGGTAACCGGCGGCGCACGCGGCATCGGCCGCGCCATCGTGCACCGCCTGGCACGCGAGGGCGTCGCGATCGCGGTGAATTACGTCGCCCGTTCCGACGCCGCGGAATCATTGCTTGCCGAGATCGCGGCCGCGGGCGGGAAGGCCATCGCCGTCGCCGCCGATGTCTCCGACGACGCGGCGGTCGAGGCGATGGTAGACCGGGTCAACGCCGCGCTGGGTCCGGTCACCATCCTGGTGAACAATGCCGGAATCTCTCACCCGGCAACGCTCGACACCTACGACCGCGCGCACCTGGCGCGCATGCGGCAGGTCAACGCCGACGGGGTGATCCACACCACCCGCGCGGTGATGCGCGGCATGCGCGAACGCGGCTATGGCCGGATCGTCAACATCGCCTCGAATGCCGGCATCGGTACGTCGCTGCCAGGCACAGCGTTCTATGCGGCATCGAAGGCCGAAGTCATCGTGCTGACGCGGCGCTTCGCCATGGAACTTGGGCCGCTCGGCATCACGGTGAACGCCGTGGCGCCCGGCTTCGTCGAAACCGACATGGCGCGGCGCAGCCGCACCGAAGCCGAGTGGGACGCGGTGGCGAAACGCATCGGTGCGCTGGCGATGACCGGGCGCGTCGGCAAGCCGGAGGATATCGCCAACGCGGTGGCCTTCCTGGCGTCGCCCGACTCGGGCTGGATCACCGCGCAGTTGCTGACCGTGGACGGCGGGCGCATGGACTACATCGCGCACTGACGCCAGGCGGCCGGTGGTCAGGCGCGCTGGATCGGGCTACTGACCGCCGACCCGGCGTCTCGTGCAAAGGACCAGCCCATGCCCGCCTATGAATTCGTCACCGTCGATGTGTTCACCGAGCACCGCTTCGGCGGCAATCCGCTCGCGGTGTTTCCCGACGCGCGCGGGCTGAGCGACGCGCAGATGCACGCCCTCGCCGCCGAGTTCAACCTGTCGGAAACGACCTTCGTCCTGCCGCCCGACAACCCGCAGCACCACGCCCGCGTGCGCATCTTCACCCCGCGCGTGGAACTGCCGTTCGCCGGCCACCCCAATGTCGGCACCGGCTACGTGCTGGCGCGGCGCGACGCCAACCCGCCGGAGCACCTGGTGTTCGAGGAAATGGCCGGCCTGGTGCGCGTGCACATCCAGCGCGATGCGGCGAAGCAGATCACCGGCGCCCGGATTTCCGCGCCACGGTCGCTGTCGATCGACATCGCCCTTCCCACGGACACAATCGCCGCCTGTGCCGGCCTGAGCGAAGACGACGTGCTGACGACCTCGCACACGCCGCTGGTTGCCTCGGTCGGCACGCCGTTCGTGATCGCCGAGTTGGTGGACATTGAGGCGTTGTCGCGCGCCAGCCCCGACCTCGCCGCGTTCCGCGCCGCCGCCGCGCGGTTCCCCGAAATCGGCACGCGGTTCGCGCTGCACCTCTATGTGCGGCGCGACGGCGACGCGACCCGGCTGCGCACCCGCATGTTCGCGCCGCTGAGCGGTGTCCTGGAAGACCCCGCCACCGGCAGCGCCAACGCCGCGCTCGCCGCTCTGCTCACGTCGCTGGCGCCCGGAGAAAACGTGGACCTGACTTACGATATCGAGCAGGGGGTCGAGATGGGCCGGCCTGGCCGGATCGTCGCCACGGCGCGCAAGACCGCGGAAGGGCCGGTGAGCGCGACGGTCGCCGGAAGTTGCGTGCCGGTGCTGCGAGGGACGGTGGAGCTATAAGGCGTTCGACCTCTCCCGCTTGCGGGAGAGGCGCGTGAGCATCGAGGGGTGAGGGCGATCGGGTCGGCACGCCGCACCCTCACCGGGCGCTGCGCGCCGACCTGGCCGGCACGGCTGGCCGTGCACCGCCATGCGGCACTTGCTCACGTTCGCGTGTCTTCGGCGCGAAGAAGCAGTGTACCGTTTGCTGCTTGCATCCGCTAATACAGCCGCCTAGCATTCCAGACAGGCGGCAGCCTGCTGACGATGTCCGATAGAGGAAGGCGTCAGGCTTATTAAAATGCGGAGCAGAACATGGCACGGAAGTGGGAAATAACTTCAGGTCAATTTGCGTGGAATTTCGAGGAGTGTGAAGAGCTTGTCTTGATCGCCGGATACGAGGAGATAAAACCCTACATCCCACCCGACCAGGCCTGGTTCGTGGAATTTGAAAACCATTTTTATCAGCATGGGAACGGGGTTGCGTTCCGTTTTATCGATGAAGTCAATGCCGTCCGAAGACGGCAGGTACTGGAAAAACTTGAGTTTCGGGAAACTGACGTCTATGATTACGGACGTTCAACCAACAAGCTGATGAAATCAGAGCGCCGGCAGCGTGTGCGGGAGGAAGTCGCAACCGCCAGCGTTGACGTCCGGCTGCGGATGGTTGCGCACGCCGCGGCGGAAATGACGCGGTTGCCGCAGCCGCACATCCCCTATGAGCAATACAAGGCCAATAAGCGCAGGTACGCGGACGAATCCGATCTCAGCCGGGAAGAAGTCGGTCGGCGGGTTCGCGCGCATCAGCAGTCCGCCGCCCCGGTCGCAAGGCTCCAACTGTCACCGGATAAAGCCGTGAAGATGCTCATGTTCGCCCGCGACCCCGGCCTGCGGTCGGAAATCATCGATCGGCTGTCCGGCGACGACGCGCTGGCCGCGGCCGAGCAGATCGAGGACGCCGATCTGCGGGACGCGCTGGTTCGTCGCAGCCTTGCAGCGCTCGTGCCGTAGGGTGTGATGTAGCGGGCGCGAACTCGGCCGGCGATGCAATCGGCAGGTCGGTCGCCGCGGCGTCGCCCGGCGACTGCGGCGCTGCCCGGCAGCGAGCCGATCAGCGTTCCTTCCCGGTCGGGCAATACCGCATCCGTCATTGCCGCATGGTGTTCGGGCCGCCGGATGACGGCACGGCCGGACCAAGCGCCGCCAGCGTTGCATCCCCGTCGGGCGCGGCTAGAGTCCCGCCTTCACGCTCAGCCAGGAGACAGTCCCATGGCCCCGCCGCCTTTCGGCGCCAATTCCGCCGCCGCTCGCGACATCGCCTCCGTGCTGCACCCATACACCGACCTGCAGGCGCATCAGGAAGTCGGTCCCGTGGTCATCGCCCGCGGCAAGGGCGTGCGAGTATGGGACGATGCCGGCAAGGAATACATTGAAAGCGTCGCCGGCCTGTGGTGCGCCGCGCTCGGCTTCGACAACGAGCGCCTGGTGCAGGCCGCCGTCGCCCAGATGCGCAAGCTGCCATTCTACCACGGCTTCACCGCCAAGTCGCACGAGCCGATGATCGACCTCGCCGAGATGCTTCTGGCCCGCGCGCCGCTGCCGATGAGCAAGGTGTTCTTCGCCAATTCCGGCTCCGAGGCGAACGACTCCGCCATCAAGATGGTGTGGTATTTCAACAACGCGCTGGGCCGTACGGAGAAGAAGAAGATCATCGGCCGGGTGAAGGGATATCACGGCATCACCGTCGCCTCCGCCTCGCTGACCGGGCTGGCGGTGAACCACCGCGCGTTCGACGTGCCGCTGCCCGGCTTCCTGCACACCATGACGCCGCACCACTACCACGGCGCCAATCCCGGCGAGAGCGAGGACGATTTTTCCACCCGTTGCGCCGAGGAACTGGACCGACTGATCGTCGGGGAAGGCCCCGACACGGTGGCGGCGATGTGGGCCGAGCCGGTGATGGGCGCCGGCGGCGTCATCGTGCCGCCGCGCGGCTATTTCCCGAAGATCCAGGCTGTCCTGAAGAAGCACGACGTGCTGCTGGTGGCCGACGAAGTGATCTGCGGCTTCTGGCGCACCGGCAACTACTGGGGCTGTCAGACGCTCGACATCCAGCCGGATATTCTCACCTGCGCCAAGGCGCTGTCGTCGTCCTACCTGCCGATCAGCGCGGTGATGGTGAACGAGCGGGTGTTCGCCGGCCTGTGCAAGGAAAGCCACGAGATCGGCACGTTCGGTCACGGCTTCACCTATTCCGGCCATCCGGTGCCAGCCGCGGTGGCGATCGAGACACTGAAAATCTACGACGAGACGGACATTGGCACCCATGTCCGCGCGGTCGGCGCGCATATGCAACGTGAGCTGCAACGGCGCTTCGCCGACCACCCGCTGGTCGGCGAGGTGCGCGGCGTCGGCCTGATCGCGGCGATGGAGCTGGTCGCCGACAAGGACGCGCACAAGAACTTCGACCCGCAGGCCAAGGTCGGGGCGCGGCTGACCAGGCTGATGGAGGAGAGCGGCGTCATCGGCCGCGCCGTGACGAACGACACGCTCTGCTTCAGCCCGCCGCTGATCATCACCGTTGCGGAGATCGACGAGATGCTGACCCGCACCGGCCAGGCGCTGGACGAACTGACCGTGCAGTTGCGGCGGGAGCGGCTCGCGGTGGTGCGGTGAGTTGTCCACCCGGACAGCGGCCAAACGGGCGAAGCCGGGCCGCCGGACGCCCGGCCGGTGTGACTGCACCCCACCCGTCCTATCGGTATTACGGTCAGCACGGCGAAGACTACCTGCTGTGGCATTTCTTCGACTTCAAGCGGACCGGATTCTTCCTGGATATCGGCGCGCATGACGGCGTCTCGCTGAGCAACACCAAGTCTTTCGAGGAACAAGGCTGGACCGGCATCTGCGTGGAGCCGATCCCTGACGTCTTCGCCCTGTGCCAGCAGGCCAGGGAGCGTGCCGTCCACGCGGCCTGTGTTGGCGGACCGGACCGGCAAGTGCTGCTCAGGGTTGACCGCAGCGGTCTGTTCGCCGGGATCAGGGCCGACGAGGTGCATGCGGGGCGTTCCTACCTCGAACGCAACAGCGGCGATCCGCAGTTCTACAGCGTCGAGGTTCCCGCGCTGCGCGCCTCGGAGCTGATCCGGCCAGATGATCCACCCATCGACTTCGTATCCGTCGATATCGAAGGGACGGAGATCGACGCCCTTGAGGGGCTCGACCTCGGTCGGCACCAACCTCGGGTCCTGGTGGTGGAGGCGCTGACCGATCAGGCGCGCGGGGCGCTCGATGGGTTCCTCGGCCGCTTCGGATACCAGCGGGCCCGTTCCGTCGTTTGCAACCATTTCTACGTAAGGCGGCCCGGCGACGCGCGCAAGCTCCAGTCCATCACCATCCAATGCAAACTGACGATGCCGGTCATTGCCGGGTATGGGCCGGCGGATACCGGCACGCACGCGTGGAGCGCACCGACCACCAAGAGTCGTGTCAGGTTTGTCGCAGGCAAGCTGCGGCAACGCTACCGTCGATGGGTCTGGAAAGTGTAGAGATCAAGAGGTCAATGCGGCCAGGCTGAGCCGGTGCGAGGTCGATACGGCGATGTTGCAGAACGGTGACAACGTGCCGCCGCACCAGCGATCCGGTGTGGACCGGTTGCTTGGCTTTCTCTTCAAACCGCGCTCCGTGGCGACGCTTTGCGCGCTAAGCGCTTGCCTGGGCGCAGGCTACGCTCTTTCGGTGTTTCCGGTGTCGTTAGTTCTCGGCAATGGGCCGTTCTGGGTGTTTCCGCGCGGCACGATTGCCGGGGCGGGATCAGGTTCGGCGGACGACATTGCCGACGCCCTGGTCGGGTACCTTTATCTTATGCGGGCGCCGTGGGCGCTGCCGGTGTTGTATGTGCCAAATCTCGCGGCGCCGCACGGCACCAATATCTTTTGGCTCGATGCCGTTCCCTGGGTCAGCCTGTTCGGGAAGACGGTGTTCTGGTTCACCGGCCTCCCGGTCAATCTTCTCGGCGGTTTCGTTTTCGCCTGTTTCGCGCTGCCGGGCGTCGCGATGACCGCGTTGCTGGCCACGTGCGGACAGCGCAATATTTGCGCAGCCGTTGCCGCGTCGATCATCGCCGAATCTGCGCCGTTCCTCTGGTTCGGTTGGGGCCATCTGGCGCTGTCCGCACAGTTTCTGCTGATCGTCGCCCTGTGCCTTTACTGCGTGGCGAGTCGCCGGCCGGGCGACCGGCGGGTGTCGTTGAGTTGGCTCGCGCTGCTGCTGCTGACTGCGTTGACCAATCTGTATCTGCTGGCGATGGTGCTTGGCATCTGGGGCGCGGCTTTCCTGCAGCAATGCCTGCTGCCAAGGGCTGCGATACGCGCGCTGGTCGCCGAGCCGCTGGTTATCATCGCGAGCCTCGTTCTGGTCATGCTGGTGACTGGAATACTCACGCCGGATCTCAGATCCGCGGGTACTTCGGCGTTCGGCGTTCTGTCAATGAACCTGGCATCCCTGATCGTTCCCCAGATGAGCGGAATCGTGCCGGGCCTTGCCGCGTACCGGGTCGGGATGGGCATGCAGCACGAGGGGTTCGCCTATCTGGGGCTTGGTGTGCTGCTGATCCTGGCGACCACGGTGCGATCCTCGCTCGTCTGGTTCCGGCGCAATGCCCGGCGTCACGTCGTTGGCATTGCCCTCCTGGCGCTGTTCTTTCTGTTCGCGCTGTCAAACAAGGTCTATCTTGGCAGCCACCTTCTTGTCGAGATCCCGCTGCCGGAGCCGGTGACCCGCGCGCTGGGTACATTTCGGTCAAGCGGCCGCTTCATCTGGCCGGTCGGGTATGCGCTGATGGCCTTTGGCATCCTCCAGGTCCTGCGCAGCTTCCGTCCGGGAGCGGCACTCGGCATCCTGGCGCTTGCCTGCATCATCCAGTTCATCGACGTCCGCCCGCTTCGTGCACTGGTGGCGGCGAGCGCGGCATTGCCGCGTGCCGCCGTGGTCGATCGGCAACAGACTGCCGATATCATACGGCAAGCGGCGTCGGTCATGGTTTTTCCCACCTACGGCTGCGTCCGCACCGCTGTCAGGCAAGGGGCTGTGTCTGCCTTGCCGCCCGACAAGGCGTTGGAACTGTTCGGGCTCGATCCGTTCGGCCGTGCCGAAGTTTCACCGGCGGACCCGCGTGCCGTGCGCGTGGCCATCGCACGGCGCGAAGTGCTGCTGCAAGCCAACATGGAAATCATGCTCATCGCGGCGCGCAAGAACCGGCCTGTCAACTCCGTGTACAATGCGCGCCTTGCGACGGACTGCGCATCGGAACAGAGGACGATGCTGGAACGGCTGTGCCCAGGGGTCGCGTATTTTTATCTCGCCGGTGTCCCGCCGGTCGCCCACCAGTCGCCCGGCGATGCGTGCCGAAGGTTGGGCTGGCTCACCAGTTGCCTGATCCCCGCCGCCCCGCTCCGTTGACGCCGGCTGGTTCGGCCGCGGCCTTCATGCTTCATGCGCCCAGACGATGGCGACCGACTTGCCGAACGTGAACCCGCTCGTTCGGTCGGTCAGGCGCGACAGCGGCACCAGGATGCGGTCCCAAAACCTGATTTGCGCGGGCGATGGTTGTTCCGAGCGGAGCATGATGCGATTGGCGAGCGATGCGAAGAAGCCTACCGAATCAAGCATGCGGCAGAGCTCGACGCGACAACCGGGCGGGCCGGCGCCGCGGAGGGACTGGGCGGTGTAGCGGCGATGATGTCCGATAACGGCGTCGAACGGGCTGAACAGGAACTGGTGCGCCGGAGCCAGCACCACGAGCCTGCCATGCGGCGCCAGGTGGCTCGCCGCGCGCCGGAGTTCTGCTGCGTCGTCCTCGATATGCTCGATGACATCGAGATAGAGAATGGTGTCGAAGCATTCGGCCGCTGCCAGCGTATCGACCGTTCCGTTGAGTACCCGGCACGAGGCTGGAAGCTCTCCGTTGTCGATCCTACCGGCGATGACGGCCGCAAGGACGGGATCCGGCTCCAGCGCGGTCCATTCCGTCACCGACGGGGTATGCAGATACGGAATGTTGCTGCCGATTCCGGCGCCGACATCCAGCACGCGCCCACCGACGAAGCGGCTGAACTGCCTGGCGACATAGCCCTTCCAGTTGGTTGCGATGGAGAACAGCTCCAGCTCGGACCCGATATAATGGCCGCTCATCGGGCTTCTTCGGTAACGACGCCTTCGCTGGATCCCAGATAAGCCAGAGCGTCGAGCGCCGGCGTCACCGGCTTGGCGCTGCGAGCATTGAGCAGCATGAGTGCGGCGACGGTGGCGAACACCAGCGATTCCACGAGCATTGCCATCATCGATGCGATCACGCTGGACGCCCAGCCGGGGATGGCCAGGTCGGTGAACAGCCGAATCGCAACCGCCACGATGATTCCGCAGACAGCAACGCCGGCGAACCCAACCATTGCCAGCACGATGCGCACGGTCACCAGATCGGCATACACCGAAATGGCGCTCATGCCATGCAGCATCAGAGCGGTGAAACTCATGCTGGACTGTCCCGCGAAACGCCGGCCACGCTGCGTGTCAACGCCGAATACGGGGACGCGGGAGCGCAATATGCTTGCCGCGAGGTGATTCCAGGTCGCCGGGCTATAGACGACGGTCCGCAGCGCCGAGGCCGGGATGAAGCAGAAATTGCCAAAATCGATCTGCCGGCCGGTCAGAATTCGGAACACCAGCTTGTAGCAAAGGTAAAATGCCCGGAACAGGGGTGGCTCGGACCGCTTGCTCCGCCGAGCGCAAACTATGTGGCGTGGATGCCGGGCGGACGCGTCCAGCAGGGCCGCAATATCCTCCGGCCGGTCCTCTCCGTCACCGTCCATCACCAGAACCCCGCCGATGCCGGGCAGCCGCGCGGCAACGGCCAGACCGACGGCGATCGCGCGTTGGTGCCCAAGGTTGCAGACGAGATCCAGTACCTCAAGGTGCTTGATCCGCAGGCATCGCCGCGGATCAAGCAAGAACTGTCTAGGCTGGAACGAGCCGTCATCGACCAGGATCACATGCAGTGAGATGCCGTCCAGGCTCGGCAGCTGGTCAAGAGACAGCAACACTTCCGCAACCGACTTCCAGTCGTTGAACACAGGAATGACGAGGGCAACCCGGGTTGTGGCGACCTGATCCATCATGGACACCAGATTAGGCGAGAACGGGGCGAGAGGCGCGGCCCAGGCGCACGGCAGCCATCCGACGCCAGACGCAGGAATGCATAAACCGGCTGGAAATGGCAAGAAACAATGTGAGATTTCCGTCGATGCGGCATGTTCCGCCGCGCTGTGTCTGGCTGTTTCGGTGTTGGTCGCCGATCGCCGACGGGCCGGTCGGACCGCCGCCAGGGCGGCGTCACGTGCGCGGCCACCATCAGGGTCGCGCGGCATGCGGCTGGTGCGGAATGTCGGAGGTCGCCCCGGCCACGAACCGCGGCGCTTGCCTGCCCGCTGCCGCGATCTCCTGCTGGTCCACGGCAACGCGGTCGCCGACCGGATATGTGCGGTGGCAGGTCACCGGCGGACCCTCCGGGGACCGCCGCGCAGGTGGACTGAATCCCAGCGGATAGCTGCCGGCGACCCAATAGCGAGCTTGCGCGCCATGCCCGCTTTTGTGTAGCGTTGCCGCCATGGTCATCGAGCTTGTTCAGCATCTGAAGGCGTCGGTGCATGCCAGCGCGATCGGCGGAATGCCGCGGATCGAATGGTTCGTCGATACCGTCATCGATTTTCTGACCAGCCCGATCACCGGAATTCGCACCCGCTCCTACTGGCCTGAACTCGTCGCCGGTCTGCTCATTGCCGCGCTGCTGTTCGCGCTGCGTGAGCCACACGCCAATCGCGGCCTGCGCCGCTTTCTGAAATTCTGCTTCCCGGCTTCCATGTGGCGTCACCGGTCCACCTGGGTGGATTGGCAGATCATCGTGTTGAACCAGTTCTTTGCCAGGTCTTTCAACGTGACGTGGCGGATCTCCGGCGCTTTCCTCGCCAGCGCTCTGCTGCACGGCCTGACCCGGGTATTCGGTCCCTCGCCGCACCTGCTGACCTGGACCCCAACGACGCTGGTGCTCTACACTATCCTGTTCGGACTGGCGAACGATTTCGGATATTACCTCTTCCATGTGGCATCGCACTACAATCGTTGGTTGTGGGCGTTCCACAAAGTGCACCATTCCGCTGAAACATTGACGGTCCTGGCCAACGTGCGAGCCCATCCGGTCGAATACGCCGTCCTTGGCCCCATCACGGCGGTTACCACGTCACTCGTGCTGGCCCCGGCCCTGTATCTCGGAACCGGGCAGGTCACCATGGTCGATATCATGGGCATGAACCTCATGGCCGTGATGTACTGCGTATTGGGGACCCAACTGCACCACTCGCATATCTGGCTTTCCTGGGGCCGGGTTCTGGAGCATGTGCTGATCAGCCCGGCGCAGCACCAGATCCATCACAGCACCGCGCCGCGCCACTGGAACCGCAACATGGGCGGTAACTTCGCCCTGTGGGACTGGATGTTCGGCACGCTGTACGTCCCGAACGGCCGCGAGGAGCTGACCTTCGGGCTTGGCGTGGGGGTGAAGCAGCCCTACCCCAACGGGCTGGCCGCATACCTGTTGCCGTTCTGGGAAATCCTGCCGGAGCGGGGGAAGCAGGCAATCAGGCTGCGCGCCGGCCACCTGCTGCCGCTGCTGCGGCGGCCGTTCGCCGCGGAGCCGCACGGCCATCCGGTGGCGAGCCAGCCCCCGCATTGATGTCCGCAAGCGACGGGTTAGGCCTCGCATGACGGCGTCCGCGAATGCCGCTTTCCTGAAACGCGCGGGAGTGGCAAGCAGGCACCATGCGCAAGATGACCCCGGGTCGATGACCATGCATGTGCCCGGGCATAGGCCCCCGCCCGCGGGCCGGGGAGCCCCCAGCGACAACCAGGCCACCCGGATTGCGCAGGCCATCGCCGGCTATCCGATCGTTACCTGCGATATCTTCGATACGGCGGTCATGCGCCGCCTGGCCCGGCCGGAAGACGTGCATCTCGCCACCGGAGCACGCGCCGCGGCGAAGGGGTTGATCCGTTGTTCCGCCGAGGCGTTCCGCGAATACCGTCTCGCCGCCGAGAGCGGCGCCCGTGCTGACCTCGTGCAGGCAAAGGACGACGAGATCGCCATCGCGACAGTCTATCGGCGGTTGCAGGCGTCCGGCGTCGTGACCGATGCGGTCGCCGCCGCCGCCCTCGAATTCGCCGTCGAGCGGTCCGTCTGCCGTCCCGTCGCGCCGGTGCTCGCCGCGCTCCTGGCCCGGCAGCCTGGCCAGCGCCTGGTCTTTGTGTCCGATTCAATGCTCCCCGGCGATTGGCTGGCGACCCTTCTTGCCGATTGCGGCTACGCCGACCGGCCCGAGGTGATTTGCTCCGCCGAGGCCCGGTGCACCAAGGCACGCGGGGGGTTGTTCGCCTATGTGCTGCGGACTCTGGGATGCGCTGCCCGTGACGTGGTGCATCTCGGCGACAATCCGCACGCCGACATCGCGCAGGCGCGGAACAATGGAATAGCGGCGCTCCATCTCCCGCATCCGCCGATCCCGCCGGAGCCGCAGGACGTGGCCCGCCAGGCATTCGTCGTGCGGCTCGCCCACAGCCGGCGCCGCTCGCGTGCGACACTGAGCGAAGCCGAACGCGAAAGCGCGGCATCCGCGCGAACCGTCGAAGCGGCGCTGGATGACCCGCGGTTGCAGCGCATCTGCCTCTTCCCGCTGATCGGGTTCACCCTCTTCATCCTGGCCGAAGCGCGTCGCCGGGGCATCCGCCGCATCTATTTCATGGCCCGCGACGGCTATCTTCCCCTGGCGATCGCCAACCGCCTGATGGCACGCCGCGCCGAGCCGTTCGAGTTCACCTATCTGCATTGCTCAAGGCAGGCCAGCCTGGTGCCGACGCTGTCCGACGACCTGCCGCAACTCGCGCGGCTGATTGCCGACGGGACGACGAACCAGCCGCTGCATGCCGCGTTGAACGCGCTCGGCATCGATGCGGAGACCACGGTCGGCATGGCGCGCGCCGCCGGTCTCGACCCCAGCCAACCGGTCCGCGGGGAAGCGGGCTACGAAGCGGTTCGCGGGTTGCTGGCCGCGCATTGCGACCGCATCCTGGCGGCGCTGCGGGACCGGCGGGAGACCGCACTGGCCTATCTCGGGCAATGCGGCTTCCTCGAACCCGGCCCGCGCATAATCGTCGATGTCGGCTGGCGCGGCTCCGTCCAGAAGGCGCTGACCACGCTCAGCGGTGCCGCGCCCGCCGAGATTTTCGGCTGCTATGCCGGTTTGTGGCCTGAAGCGATGGCCGGCGGCCTTGGATTGGATACCGCCGCCGGATACCTCTTCTCGTTCGGCCATCCGAACTGGATCGCCGATACCGTGCGCCAGGGCTACATCCTGTTCGAGTTGTTCCTGTCGGCACCGCACGGTTCGGTTTCGCACTATGTTTCCAAGGACGGCCGCGCCGTTCCGGTCCATGCCACGGAAGCGGAGCCGGGCGGGACGATACGCCGCCAGGCCGTGTCCGCGATCGAGCGTGCCTGCCTGGCCGAATTCGACCGCCTGGACGCGATCCTGGACGGCGCCTGGCCCGACACGCTCGACGCCGCCTCCGCGATCAGCGAAATGGCCCCCCTGCTGGTGCGGCCTGCGGCGCGGGACGTCGCGGCGATCAACCGCATTCCCTATGTCCACGGCATCGACAGCGCGTTCAATGCCCCGCCGGTCAGCCCCATCCCTCTCCGCCGGTTGCTGGGCAATATGCCCCGGGCCATCGATCGCATCCGCAACGCCCCATGGCGGTCCGGCACCTTGCGCGCCAGCCTTCCCTGGCCCATCCCCAATGTCGGTTTCCCTGAGTTTTGCGATCGGGTGGAACGGCTGCGCCGCCTGTTCCGGCTGAATTGAGGCCGGATGCAGCGGGGGGGCGATGGCGGCGCCGCAGTAAACCGACGGCTCGCGATGGCCGCGCGCCACCCGCGTCGCCGAACCCGCGCCTTCTGCCGCGTTCCTCAGCGCCCGGCAAATGCACAACCAGGAGTTGACCACATGCATGAATCTGCGATGCGCATGGCCTGCGGTTGCCCGCGTGGGTTGCTGCCCAACTGAAACGGCAGATCGAGGCGGTCGGCCGGCTGGAGGGCGTCCGCGTGCTGGCTGGGCCGGCGGCGGGTTGCCCCGTCTGACCCCCCCCTCGACGGCGGCGCAAAGAAATGCAAAACCTCCGCCCGCTTCCAGGGGAGCGCGCGAGGCCGGGCCTGGCGCTGAGAATGATTTCGACGGGCCGCTGACCCGCCCAGACCAGGGAGAAGACGAATGGAACATTGGAAATTACCGGCCGTTGGCCGGCGTACACTCATCAAGACCGGCGCCGCACTGGGGGCGGTCCAACTCGCGTCGCCGTTCCTCGTCAAGGCGCGCGGCGAGACGCCGATCAAGATCGGCATGGTCGATCCGCTCACCGGCAGCCTGTCGGCCCCGGCGCAGAGCGAGGTCGAGGGTGCCAAATACGCCGTCGCCGAGATCAACAAGAAGAACGGCATCCTGGGGCGCCAGGTCGAGTTGCTGGTCGAGGACTCCGCCAACGACGTCGGCACCGGCGTGCAAAAGACCCGCAAGCTGATCGACCGCGATCATGTGGACGTGATCTTCGGCGACGTGAACTCCGGCATCGCCTACGCGATGGCGCAGGTCACCACCGAGAAGAAGGTGTTCCATATCGTGCCGGGCGGCCACACCGACCCGATCACTGGTACCAATTGCAAGTGGAACGTGTTCCGCATCTGCAACACAACCTCGATGGACGCCGCCGCGATCACCCCTGACCTGGTGAAGAAGTTCGGCAAGCGGTGGTTCTTCATCACCCCGGACTACGCCTACGGCCACTCGCTGCAGGACGCCTTCGTGAAGAACCTGAAGAAGGCCGGCGGCGAGTATGAGGGCGACATGCTGCCGATCGCCAACACCGAGTTCTCGGCCACGCTGATCAAGGCCAAGGCCTACAAGCCGAACGTGCTGCTGAACAACATGGGCGGCCTGGCGCAGATCGACTGCATGAAGCAGTTCGTGCAGTTCGGCATGAACAAGGACATGGCGCTGGGCGGCGCGCTGTTCGAGCTGGAAAGCATCCGGTCGGTGCCGAAGGAGGCACAGACCGGCTGGTGGGACATGGAGTGGTGGTGGGAACAGCCGAACGTGCCGGAAGTGGGCAAGTTCGTCGCCGCATTCCGCAAGGCGGTGGGCAAGACCCCCAGCGCGCGCCACTGGTTCGGCTATGTCGCGGTGCATTCCGTGCGGCTCGCCGCCGACAAGGCGAAGTCGATGGCGGGGCCGAAGCTGTCGCTGGCGATGGAGGATATGGAACTTCCTCCCGACGTGGCATTGCAGCCGGGTCATGTCCGCTACCGCAAGGGCGATCACGAGCTGATGGCCAACATTTTCGTCGGCGAGGCCCACCCGCCGGTAGGCAACCCGGACAACGTGTTCACGGTGGCGACGCTGGTCCCCGGCGAGCAAGCCGCCGGCAGCGTCGCCGACACCGGCTGCAAGATGGAGCCGCCGCCGGCTTAGCTCGTCGCCCCGCTGCTCCCTCCCCCCTTGTGGGGGAGGGAGTTGTTGTGCCCGCCATACCCGCTGAACCTCACGCCCGCCGTGCCACGCCATCGCAAGAAAGCCGGCCCATGCTGCAAGTTGTCCTGTTCAACGTCACCAACGGCCTGATCATCGGCGCGTTCTACGTGCTGATGGCGCTGGGCTTGTCGCTCATCCTGAACCTCAGCAACGTCATCAACTTCGCGCACGGCAACTTTCTCGCGCTCGGCGGCTACTTCGCCTTCATGCTGACGCCGTATATCGGCTTCTGGGGCGCCTTGCTTGTGTCGCCGATCCTCACCGCGGTGCTGGGGCTGGTCATCGAGCGGCTGATGATCCGCCGGGTGTACAACCGTGATCCGGTGTACAGCCTGTTGCTGACATTCGGCCTGGCCTTCATCATCCAGGACGCCTGCCGTTACATCTGGGGTCCGAACGGGCTGCCGCTCAGCGTGCCCGATGCCATGGCGGCGCCGCTCAGCAGCGCCCTGTTCTTCATCACCTGGTATCGCGTCTTCAACGTGACAGTCGTCATCATCGCCGTTGCCGCCCTGTTCGCCTTCCTGCGCTACACGCGGGTTGGCGTGCGCATTCGCGCCGGCACACTGGACCTGGAGACCGTGTCCGCGCTTGGCGTGAACGTGCGCTTTCTGCGCAGCTTCAATTTCGGCCTGGGCTGCATGCTGGCGGGCCTGGCCGGCGTGCTGGCCGGCGGCCAGATCGGCCTGAACCCCAACATGGGTGACGACCTGTTGATGCCGAGCTTCATCGCCATCATCGTCGGCGGCGTCGGCAGCCTGACCGGCACGCTGATCGGCGGTTTGCTGATCGGTGTCGCCGCGGCGCTCACCACCACGGTCTGGCCGTCCGGCAGCGAGGCGGTGATCTACATCATCATGGCCGTGGTGCTGATCCTGCGCCCGCGGGGCCTGCTGGGCGAGGAAGGCATGCTGTCATGAACAGCGCAACCACCGCCGCGGTCGCGTCCAGGCGCCCCCCCTTCGACGCGCGTTGGACGAAATTGCTCATCATCTGGGCGACGCTGCTCACCGTGCCGCTCTGGCTGCCGTTCCTCGGCGGCTACACCGCCTTGGCGGGCCGCGTGCTGGTGCTCGGCCTCGCCGCGATGTCGTTCAACCTCCTGCTGGGCTTCACCGGCGTGATGAGCTTCGGCCATGCGGCGTATTTCGGGTTGGGCGCCTACGGTGCCGGGCTGACGCTCAAATTCCTCGCCCATTCGACCCCGCTGGCGATGCTGATGGGCACCCTGCTCGGCGGCGTCGCCGGCGCGATCGTCGGCCTGTTCATCGTGCGGCGGCGCGGCGTGTATTTCGCCATGGCCACAGTCGCCTTCGGGCAGATCGGGTTCTATATCGCCTATACCTGGAACGACCTCACCGGCGGGTATGACGGACTACGCGGCTTTACCCGCGAGCCGCTGCACCTGGGTTTCGCCACGATCGACATCACCAACAACGGCACGCTGTTCTACTATTTCCTGCTGTTCGTGTTCGCCATCGCCGTGGGGGCACAGGCCCTGATGCTGGGCTCGCCATTTGGCCGTACCCTGCTGGCGATCCGGGAAAACGAACGGCGGGCGCGCTTCCTCGGCATCCCGATCGAGCGGCATATCTGGCTGTCGTTCACCATTTCCTGCTTCTTCACTTCGCTGGCCGGTGCGTTATACGCCTTGCTCAACAATTTCGCCGACCCGATGGCGATGCATTATTCGTTGTCCGGCGAGATCGTCATCATGGCGGTGATGGGCGGCATGCGCGTCTTCTGGGGGCCGCTGGTCGGCGCGGCGGTCTTCGTGGTGCTGCAGGACTACATCTCCTCGATGACGGTGAACTGGATGAGCTTCGTCGGCCTGTTGTTCGTGCTGGTGGTGCTGTTCTTTCCACGCGGCCTACTGGGCATGCTGCAACGGCGAGGTGCGGAATGAGCGCCATGCTCGAAGTGCGAGACGTGTCGAAGCACTTCGGCAGCCTGCAAGCGGTGCAAAACGTCTCGCTGACCGTGGCGAAGGGCGAGTTGCGCGCGATCATCGGCCCCAACGGCGCCGGCAAGACGACGTTCTTCAATACGATCTCCGGCTTCTTTCCGCCGACCTCCGGCGAGATCGTGTTCGACGGCGAGGTGATCACCAAACTGCCGGTCGCCCAGCGCGTCTCCCGCGGCATGGCACGCACCTTTCAGATCACCGAGATTTTTCCAGAGCTCACCGTGCGCGAGAACGTGCGCATCGGCGCGGAGAGCGCGGCGGGACTGAAGCTGTCGCTGTGGCGCAGCAGGTCGGTGGCTGCGCGGGTGGAAGCGAAGATCGACGAAATGCTCGGTCTTACCGGCCTTGCCGCAAAGGCCGGCCGGCTGGTGGGCGAACTGTCGCACGGCGACCAGCGCTCCGCCGAGATCGCCATGGCGCTCACCTTGCAACCGCGGCTGCTGCTGCTGGACGAACCGACCGCCGGCATGGGCGAGCAGGAGACGTACCAGATCGCCGGGCTGATCCGGCGGCTGCACCGGAACAACAATTACACCATCGTGCTGATCGAGCACGACATGCGGGTGGTGTTCAACCTGGCCGATCGGATCACCGTGCTGGATCAGGGCAAGCTGCTGGCCGACGGCACGCCGGCGGAGATCGCCGCGAACCCGCACGTGCAGGCGGCGTATCTGGGGAAGGCGGAATGACCGACGCACTGCACGCCGAAGGCCTGAACACATTCTACGGCAAGAGCCACATCCTGCATGATGTCAGCCTGACGGTGGCGGAAGGCCGCATCACCACGTTGCTCGGACGCAACGGCGCCGGCAAGAGCACGACGCTGCGCAGTCTGGTCGGTCTGACCCCGCCGCGCAGCGGACGCGTGCGGATTTTCGACCAGGACACGACGGGGCTGCCGCCGTTTCGCGTGGCGCAGCGCGGCGTCGGGTTCGTGCCGGAGGGGCGGCGCATCTTCGCCAACCTGACCGTGGAAGAGAACCTGCAAGTGCCGATGGAGCGTCCCGGCCCGTGGACGATCCCGCGCATCTACCAATTGTTCCCGCGCCTGCGGGAGCGCCGCAACAACCGCGGCCGCCAGATGTCCGGCGGCGAGCAGGAGATGCTGTCGATCGCGCGGGCGCTGCTGCTGAATCCCAAGCTGCTGATCCTCGACGAGCCGTCGCAGGGGCTGGCGCCACTGGTCGTGAAGGAGGTGTTCCGCATCGTCGCACAGATGCGCGACGAAGGAATCTCCGTGTTGCTGGTGGAGCAGAATGTGCGGGTGGCACTGGATATCGCCGACGACGCCTATGTGCTGGAGAATGGCGAGATGGTCTATTCCGGCAAAGCCGCCGAGCTCGGTGCGGACGAAGTGCGCATCCAGGCTCTGGCCGGCGCCTCGGCGGAGGAGTGGCATCTCGACGATGTGCTGCCGGGGTAACGACATTCCCGCTGCGGTGTGCCACACAGGATTCGTGCCACCAGGAGCCGTAGATGGAAGTGGACCATACCAGATCGATCGCCGCACGCCTCGACCGGCTGCCGCCATCGCGATATTTCGTGCAGCTCGTCGCGCTTATCGCGATCGGCGGGTGGTTCGAATTCTATGAGTTCGCCATGCCGGGCGGCATTTCGCTCGGCCTGACGAAGCGTGTGTTCACCGCCAGCGCGGCCGGCCTGATGGCTTGGAACAGTTTCGCCAGCTTCCTCGCCTCGTTCTTCCTGGGGATGTTCGTCGGGGCCTTCATATTCAGTTGGGTCTCCGACCATTTCGGCCGCCGCGCGACGTTCACCTGGTCGATGCTGGCCTATTCCATCGCCATTTTCCTCACCGCGTTCCAGAACTCCGCCGTCGTCATCGACGGACTGCGCTTCATTGCCGGCTTTGGCATCAGCGTGCAGCTCATCAACAACGATTCGTTCATCTCCGAGATCACGCCGCGGCGCTGGCGCGGCCGTTACATGGCGTTCGGCATCCTGATCGTACTGACCTCGGGGCCGATCGCCCTGTTGCTGTCGTGGCTGCTGGTGCCGCACAGCATCCTGGGACTGAGCGGCTGGCGTTGGGTGGTCATCGCCGGCGCGCTGGGCGGCATCATCGTGTGGTTGATCCGCGGCAAAATCCCGGAATCGCCGCGCTGGCTGCAATCGCATGGCCGCCATGCCGAAGCGGACGCGGCGATGCGGGTCATGGAGGAGCGCGTCCGCGCCGAGCTCGGGCGCGATCTGCCGCCGCCCGATTTCGAACACGCGGAACCCGCGCAGGCGCGCGGCTCATGGACCGAGATGTTCGGCCCGCGCTATCTGAGCCGCACCATTATGCTGTCGTTGTTCCAGTTCTGTCAGACGATTGCCGCGTTCGGCTTCATCACCTGGGTGCCGATCATGTTGGTGCGCCAGGGGTTCGCCATCGCCCACTCGCTGGCTTTCACCGCGTTGATGACCTTGCTTGCACCGGTCGGGGCCGCACTCGGCCTGTTCTTCGCCGAGCGCATCGAGCGCAAGTGGCAACTGGTCGGCACGGCGATCGGCATCGGCGTATTCGGATTGCTGTTCTCGCAGGTGCGCACGGACGGGCTGATCCTGCTGTGCGGCGGCCTGGTGTCGCTGTGCGTCAACTGGCTGGTCAGCATCTTCCATCCCTATGCAGCGGAGCTGTTCCCGACGCGGATCCGCGCCCAGGCGGTGGGATTCACCTTCAGTTGGAGCAGGGTGAGCTCGATCCTGGTCGGCTATGCGGTGACGGTCCTGTTGTCAGCATACGGTACGGCCGGCGTATTCGCCATGATCGCCGCCGCCATGGCGGTGATCGTGCTGTCGGTCGGCCTCCTCGGACCAAAGACCAATCGCCAGAGCCTGGAGAGCTTGTCGCAATGACAGGAACACCGGGGATGCACCGAGGATGACGCTGCCGCACACGCCGTCGTTGCGGCTGGACGGACGCCGCGCCCTGGTGACCGGCGCCGGACGCGGCATCGGAATGGCCTGCGCCGCGGCACTGGCGCAGGCCGGCGCGCATGTCGTGCTGGCGTCGCGCACTGCCGTTGAGATCGCGGCGGTGGCGGAGGAAATCCGCGCCGAGGGCGGCAGCGCCGAACCTCTGGTGCTCGACGTGACCGACACCGATGCGGTGCGCGCGGCGATCGCGCGCGCCGCGCCGTTCGCGGTACTGGTGAACAACGCCGGCACCAACCGGCCGCGTCCGTTCCTCGACGTGACCGAGGACGACTACGACGCGATCGCCACGTTGAACCAGCGCGCGGCGTTCTTCGTCGCGCAGGCCGCGGCGCGGCGCATGGTGGAGGGCGGCGTGCGCGGCTCCATCATCCACGTGTCGTCGCAGATGGGCCATGTCGGCGGCGCCCGGCGCAGCGTGTACTGCATGACCAAGCACGGTATCGAGGGGCTGACCAAGGCGATGGCGATCGACCTGGCGCCGCACGGCATCCGCGTGAATTCGATCGGGCCGACCTTCATCGATACGCCCCTGACGCGGCCGTTTTTCGAAGACACGGCATTTCGCGACGACACGTTGCGACGGATCAAGCTCGGACGGCTGGGTACTGTGGAGGACCTCATGGGCGCGGTGGTGTTTCTTGCGTCGGATGCCGCGGCGCTGGTCACCGGCACCGCGCTGGTGGTGGATGGCGGATGGACGGCGGAGTAGCAGGAAACCTCCTTCACGTCGTGGGCGAGGGTTATTCAGCAGCAAGGAGGCCAGCGCCATGATCCGTTACCTGAAGAAGGGCATTTCGGAATCGGAGAAGCTCGATGCCGACCGCAAGGTACGCCAGACCGTCGAAGCGATCCTCGATGACATCGCCGCGCGCGGCGACGCGGCCGTGCGCGAACTGTCTGCGAAATTCGACAAATGGCAGCCGCAATCGTTCCGCCTGAGACCGACCGAGATCGCGGCGCTGATCGACAGCCTGCCGCCGCAGGTGATCGGCGACATCAAGTTCGCCCAGGCGCAGATCCGCCGTTTCGCCGAGGTGCAGAAAGCCGCGCTGCGCGACGTGGAAGTCGAAACGTTGCCCGGCGTCAGGCTCGGCCATCGCAACATTCCGGTCGCCAGCGTCGGCTGCTACGTGCCTGGCGGGCGCTATCCGATGGTCGCCTCGGCGCACATGTCGGTGCTGACCGCGAAGGTTGCCGGCGTGAAGCGCGTCGCGGCCTGCACGCCGCCGCTGAATGGCGTGCCGCCCGCCGCCACCGTCGCCGCCATGTCCCTCGCCGGCGCCGACGAGATCTATCTGCTCGGCGGCATCCAGGCGGTGGCGGCGATGGCGCTTGGCACCGCTTCGATTCCCGCCGTGGATATGCTGGTCGGTCCCGGCAACGCCTTCGTTGCCGAAGCCAAGCGCCAGTTGTTCGGCCGCGTCGGCATCGACTTGCTCGCCGGCCCCACCGAGACGCTGATCATCGCCGACGACACCGCGGATGCTGAGATGTGCGCCACCGACCTGCTGGGACAGGCCGAGCATGGCCCGACCTCGCCGGCGATCCTGCTGACCACGTCCGCGACAATCGCCGACGGCATCCAGGCGGAGATCGACCGCCAGCTCGCGCGGCTGCCCACCGCGGATGTCGCCGGCGTGGCGTGGCGCGACCACGGCCAGATAATCCTGTGCGACACCGACGAGGAGATGGTCGCCGAAGCCGACCGCATCGCCTCCGAACACGTGCAGGTGCTGACCCGCGAACCGCGCTGGTTCCTGCAGCGCATGACGAATTACGGTGCGCTGTTCCTCGGCAAGGAGACCAACGTCGCATACGGCGACAAAGTGATCGGCACCAACCACACGCTGCCGACCAGGCGCGCCGCGCGCTACACTGGCGGCCTGTGGGTGGGCAAGTTCCTCAAGACGGTGACCTACCAGGAGGTCAGCCCGGAAGCGACGGCGATGATCGGCGAATATTGCTCGCGCCTCTGCGCCATCGAGAATTTCGCCGCGCACAAGGAGCAAGCGGACCTGCGAGTACGGCGGTACGGGGGCAAGAACGCGACGTAGCGGCGGATGGTTTAGAGCCGGCGGAACGCGCTGCGCTTTTTCGCCCTGCGCCACCAACCCGCGGGACCACCCCGCCTTACGCGGGGTTTACCGGCTGGCGACTTCCCGCGCCTCCGGACGCAGCACCAGGCACGGGGTGCGGTGACGCGACAGCATGGCGCAGGCATCTTGCGCCTCCGGAGCCGTCATCCCGGTAAGCTGCGCGCGCCACGCTGGTCTGCCATGTGCCGTAGCCGGCTCGATCCGCAGGGCACCGTCGTCCGCCACGCGGCGAGCGGCGGCGGCGGCATAACGGGCGACCTTTTCCTTGGCGTAAACCCCCACCTGGACAGTCCAGCCCACGGGGGCGCTCACCGAACGAACCCGCACGGGCGCGCCCATCGCCCGGTCGGGAATGTGGGCGCTCACCGCTCTAACCCGCACGCGGGTGCTTATCGCGCGGTCCCGCACCCGGGCGCTCGCCGCTCTATCCCGAACCGGGGGGGGCTCCAGCGTCGCGGCATGCGCCACACCGATCAGCCCGAGCGTGCTCGCCAACCGGGTCGGGCGACGGCCGGTCGGGACGCCCATCTCCGCGTAGCCCTGGTTCAACAGGGCCGCCATGTGAATGTCGCGTCCGGCGTTGCTGCCGGCCCCCAGCTCCACGCCGATCAGCCGCACCCCGTCGCGGACCGCGCTGGTGATCAAATTGTGACCGGACGCATCGGTGTAGCCGGTCTTCATGCCGTCCGCCCCCGGGTAGATCCTCAGCATGTCGTCGTGGTTATAGATCGGGGTACCCCGGAACACGAAGCTGGGCGTGCTGAAATAATGATAGTCCCCCGGGAAGTCGGAGATGAGGTGACGCGCCAGCACCGCCAGGTCGCGCGCCGTGGTCCACTCGTCTGGGTCCGGCAGCCCGGACGCATTGGCGAAGGTGGTGTGCGACATCCCCAGTGCGCGTGCGCGCAGGGTCATCATCTGGGCGAACCGGTCCTCACTGCCGCCGAGCAGCTCGCCCAGCGCCGAAGCCGCGTCATTGGCCGACCGGGTCACCAATCCCAGAATCGCCTGCTGCACCGTCAGCCGCATCCCGGGCAGCAGCCCGAGCTTGGTCGGCTCCATCGAGGCAGCATGGGCGGAGACCGGAACCAGCGTGTCGAGCGTGATGCGCCGGTCGCGCAGCGCCTCGAACGTCAGATAGAGGGTCATCAGCTTGGCGAGGCTTGCCGGGTGGCGTGGCGCGTCCGGGTTGACCGACTCCAGAATCTTGCCGCTGGCGGCATCCACCACCATCGAACTGTAGCGGTCCGAGCCGACCTGCGCGTGCGCCAGGCCGGGGCGGAGCAAGCCGATCCCCATGGGGCCGAGCATCGGTAACAGACAAAGCAGCGCGCGGGCACGCGAAAGAATATTGCGTCCCCAGCGCGGCGTGGCTGCCATCCCTACCCCCAGATCAAGCGGTCGGCGTAACCCTAAGCGGGGCAGGGAATATCTGTCCAGGCCGAAATCGCGGAAAAGCGAAAAAAGTGAGAGAGTTACGGCGCGATGCTCCGACGCGCCGCAGGTTGCGGCACGCACAACCCAAGCGGGAGATTTCTTGTGCAGTGCACAAAAACCGCTTGATAGAGCGCCGGCGGAAGCCTATATCCGCTCCGTTGCTGCAATGCAGCAAAGCATTCCAACCGGCTGGCGACCCACTCCGATCCACGGGCGCGGCCTCGCAAGGGCAAGCAAGACATGAGCATGAAACCTAAGGCAATGGAGGCGGGCATGATGACCGACGAGGCAGTAACCACCGCCACGAAGGGTATCGAGGCAACCGTTTCGAACCTCAAGGACGGCATGACCAAGGCGGCCGCCGGGTTCACCGAGACCCAGGCCAAGGTGAAGGAAGGCATGGAGAAGGCAATGAAGACCGCGGAAGACCTGGTGTCGTTCAGCCAAGGCAACCTTGAGGCGATGCTGAAGTCGGGCCAGATCTGGGCCGCCGGCATGCAGGACCTGTCGAAGCAGGTGGCGGCCACCGCGCAGGCGTCGTTCGACGAGACGATGGCCACGTTCAAGGCGATGAGTTCGGTCAAGTCGCTGAAGGACGCGATGGATCTCCAGGCCAATCTGGCGCGTGCCACGATGGAGAAGACGCTCGCCGAGTCCGGCAAGCTGACCGACGCCTCGTTCAAGCTGACGGAGCAAGCGATCGCGCCGATCACCGCGCGGGTCACTCTGGCGGTGGAAAAGTTCGCGAAATCGGCCTGAGCGCCGACCGAGCGCGATCCGGCGGGGCGGCGGCGGGCTTCCTCCCCCAAAGTCTCTGACTCGTTGCGATCGTGCGGCAGGCCCGGGCAGTGTCCCGGGCCTCGCCGTTTTTGCCCCCGGTCGCGGGCAGTCGGGCAATCGCAGTTTACCTTCTGGCCGGGCATCGATGCCGCCAGCCGGCAGCATCCGGCGCGACCGCCGCAGCCGCCCGCGTCGTCATCCCCGCTTTCGCTGGGAGTGACCACAAGGGCGATCGTCCTCACCACGGCCGGCGCGATCATGCCCTGACGAGTGCTCGCACTCCTCCGCGCGGAACATCTGCACATCGATGCGGGCCGGCTCGAATTTCCCGGCCGCGCAACCCGTACGCTCGCCGGCAATGCCGGTTATTCCGCCGCGCTTTGCTGCCGGCCTGCCCCCGGTCGTCCCGCGGCCCGGATGCGATCGCCCCGCGGCCGAGAGATTGACTTACGGCACCGGCCGCTCCAAGCCTCGGGCCGGCACTGGTGGCCTGTCGCCGCTTTCGGGTTTCTGATGCCGGGCCACTGTAATCCGCCGCGGACTGCGCTAGGCTCTTTTAACGTGCCGCGGCCGTCCGATATGGTTCACACTCCGGAGGCGGCAGGGCCGGCGGGCGCTTGGGCCCGGGAAGGCAGGACAATGCGGCGCGACGGACAGGCGCGGAAGAAAGATGAGCGATAGCGACAGGCGCGGCAACAATCCGGAAGGTCCGAACACCGGCGTGGTCGTCAAGGCCCGGCCGAAGACCCGCAAGCCGGCGATGTACAAGGTCCTGATGCTGAACGACGACTACACGCCGATGGAGTTCGTCGTCCACGTGCTCGAGCGCTTCTTCCAGAAGAACCGCGAGGAGGCCACCCGCATCATGCTGCACGTGCACCGGCGGGGCGTCGGGGTGTGCGGCGTCTATACCTATGAGGTGGCGGAGACCAAGGTGACCCAGGTCATGGACCTCGCCCGGCAAAACCAGCATCCTCTGCAATGCACGATCGAGAAGGAATGATGCCCTGCCCCCGCGGGGCCGCATCCAAATGAGCCGCACGGCAAAAATAACCGCGTCGGTTGGCTTGCCTGAAGACGATCCGGTCCGATTCGCGGACCCCAGCGCCTAGGAGCGTCGACGACCATGCTGTCACGGAACCTCGAACAGACGCTGCATCGCTCGCTTTCCCTCGCGAGCGAACGCCGCCACGAATACGCCACCCTGGAGCACCTGCTGCTGGGCCTGGCGGACGACTCCGACGCAGCCACCGTGCTGCGCGCCTGCGGGGTCGATCTGGACAAGCTGCGCACCGACCTGGGCGAGTTCCTCGACAAGGACCTGGCCGGCCTGGCCACCGACCGGCCCGGCGACCCAAAGCCCACCGCGGGGTTTCAGCGGGTCGTGCAGCGGGCGGCGATCCATGTGCAGTCCTCCGGCCGCGACGAGGTGACCGGGGCGAACGTATTGGTGGCGCTGTTCTCCGAACGCGAAAGCCACGCCGTGTATTTCCTCCAGCTTCAGGACATGACCCGGCTGGACGCGGTGAACTTCATCAGCCACGGCATCGCCAAGGCACCCGGCCGATCGGCGCAGCGCCCGGTCCAAGGCGCCGCCGGACAGGCGGAGAACCACCCGGAGCAGGAGCGCGAGGAAAAACCGAACCGCCGCAACCAGGATGCGCTGTCGAACTACTGCGTCAACCTGAACAAGAAGGCGATGGCCGGCAAGATCGACCCGCTGATCGGCCGCGAGCCGGAAATCGAGCGGACCATCCAGATCCTCTGCCGCCGCACCAAGAACAACCCGCTCTACGTCGGCGATCCGGGCGTCGGCAAGACCGCGATCGCCGAGGGCCTCGCCAAGCGCATCGTCGAAGGCGACGTGCCGGAAGTCCTGGCCCGCTCCACCATCTTCGCCCTCGACATGGGCGCGCTGCTCGCCGGCACCCGTTACCGCGGCGATTTCGAGGAGCGGCTGAAGGCGGTGGTGAGCGAACTCGAGAGCCAGCAGGGCGCCATCCTGTTCATCGACGAAATCCACACCGTCATCGGCGCCGGGGCAACGAGTGGCGGCGCGATGGACGCCTCCAACCTGCTGAAGCCGGCGCTGGCGTCCGGTAACCTGCGCTGCATCGGCTCCACTACCTACAAGGAGTTCCGCAACTATTTCGAGAAGGACCGCGCGCTGGTCCGCCGCTTCCAGAAGATCGACGTGAACGAGCCGTCGCTGGAAGACAGCGTGAAAATCCTGCGCGGCCTGAAGGCGAACTACGAAAAGCACCACAAGGTGCGCTACACCGACGAGGCGATCCGCGCCGCGGTCGAATTGTCCGCCAAATACATCAACGACCGCAAGCTGCCCGACAAGGCGATCGACGTGATCGACGAGGTCGGCGCCAGCCGCATGCTGCTGCCCGAGCACAAGCGGCGGAAGACCGTCACCTTGCGCGACGTCGAGGAGATGGTTGCCAAGATCGCGCGCATCCCGGCCAAGAGTGTCTCCGCCGACGACAAGGAGACCCTGCGCAACCTGGAACGCGACCTGAAGGCGATGGTGTTCGGCCAGGACAAGGCGATCGAGGCGCTGGCCGCGGCGATCAAGCTGGCCCGCGCCGGCCTGCGCGAGCCAGAGAAGCCGATCGGCAACTACCTGTTCTGCGGCCCGACCGGCGTCGGCAAGACCGAGGTGGCGCGGCAGTTGGCCTCCACCATGGGCATCGAGCTGATCCGCTTCGACATGTCCGAGTACATGGAGCGGCACAGCGTGTCGCGGCTGATCGGCGCGCCGCCGGGCTATGTCGGGTTCGACCAGGGCGGCCTGCTGACCGACGCAATCGACCAGCATCCGCACGCCGTGCTGCTGCTGGACGAAATCGAGAAGGCGCATCCCGACCTGTTCAACATCCTGTTGCAGGTGATGGACCACGGGAAGCTCACCGACCACAACGGCAAGACTGTCGACTTCCGCAACATCATCCTGATTATGACCACCAACGCCGGTGCGTCCGACATGGCCAAGGAGGCGATCGGCTTCGGCCGCGAGAGCCGCACCGGCGAGGATGAGGACGCGATCAAGCGCCTGTTCACGCCGGAATTCCGCAACCGGCTGGATGCGACCATCGCCTTCGCCGGGCTGACGCCGGAGATCGTCGGCCGGGTGGTGGAAAAGTTCGTCATGCAGCTCGAGGCGCAGTTGGCGGACCGCAACGTGACCATCGAGCTGTCGTCGGCGGCGAAAGAATGGTTGGCCGAGCGCGGCTACGACAAGCTGTACGGCGCGCGGCCACTGTCCCGGGTGATCCAGGAGCATGTCAAGAAGCCGCTGGCCGAGGAGCTGCTGTTCGGCCGGCTGGTGAAGGGCGGCTCGGTGAAGGTGACGATGAAGGACGGCAAGCTCGATTTCGAGATCATCGAGGCGGCGCCGCCAACCGTGCCGAAGCCGGACGACGACGGCGGCGACGGCTCGGACAAGGAGCAGGAAGTCGAGGTGTAGCGGATGGTCGAGGTGCGGTCTTAACGGTTTCCGGTGGAAGCCGAGGCTGTGCGCCCCAGGAAGCGGCGCTGATGCGCCGGCGTCTCACCATTGCGACAACGGTGCGTTGCGATTTGAGTAGTATTCGGGCGGCGGCCAGCCGAGCCGGGTTGTCGGACTCGGATCTACGGCCCGGAAGTGGGTGAAGCAGTCGGCAACTCCTGGCCACCGTTCGACATCTGCAAGCAGTTCCGTGATGCGCACGCGGGTAAGCAGCCCTTCGAGCCGGGAGGCAGGCAGGCAGACACGCCGCCTATGCAGTGACGGGTGTGGCTCGATCAATGTCGAGCCTTCCCCGCCCGATCTCGCCTTGCCCGTCCGCCGACCGTTGTCGCCGAACCACATCATGCCGTGTTGTGTGTTTTCAGCAGCTTCACCATCGCCCGCCGGCCCGCATCGCGCTAAACTCCCCCCGGCCCATGATCCACCTCTCGATCCCCGCCCGGCAGGCGCTGGCAAAGCTTACCCTGCCAGTGCTCGTCGCCGCCTCGTTCGGCCTGATGCTGCTCGGCAAGGCCGACGCGGTGCTGGCCGATCGCGCCCGCATCGCCTTCGCCGACGCCATGGCGCCGATCTATGCCGTGCTGGCCGCGCCGCTCGGCAACCTCCGTGCCGGCATCGCCAACACCGCGGGCCTCTGGGACCTGCGCGCCACCAACGCCCACCTCCGCACCCAGAACGAGGAACTGCGCCGCTGGCAATCCGTCGCCCTGGCGCTGGACGCGGAAAACCGCCGCCTGAAGGCCGAGCTGCATTGGATCCCGGATCCCGCCCCGACCTACGTCACTGCCCGCGTGGTGGCCGATGCCGGCGGCGTCTATGCCAAGGCCGTACTGCTCTCGGTCGGCCCCCACCACGGCATCAAGCGCGGCGAAATCGCGCTGGACGCGCGCGGCCTGGTCGGCCGCGTCACCGAGGTCGGCGCCCGCAGCGCCCGGGTGCTGCTGATCACCGACCTCAACAGCCGCATTCCGGTGGTGCTGGAGGGCTCCGGCGCGCACGCCATCATGGTCGGCACCAACGGGCCGTGGCCACGCTTGCTCTACTGGCCGGAAGGCTCTCCCCCGCGCGAGGGTGAGCATGTGGTCACCGGCGCCGAAACCGGCACCTTCCCCGCCAACCTGCCGGTCGGCACGGTGCACTACACCAGCGCCCACGTTGCCGAGGTGGAACCCGCCGCGCTGCTCGACCGGCTGGAGATCGTGCGCATCTTCGACTACGGCCTGAACGGCATCGTCCCGCCCGAAGCCGCCAAGCCGCTACCGGACTGGCACGGCTGATGACGAGCGCCGATGACCAGCGCCCCGGTATACGCCCGCGAGCCACCTTGGCGCGCCGGCTTGACCTCGCCGCCCGCCACGCCTTCCCGGCGAGCATCACCATCCTGCTCATGCTGCTGACCGAGGCCCCGTTCGGCATCGTTGACCAGACGTCGTTGCTGCCCGCCGTGGCGTTGGCGTCGGTGTGGTTCTGGTCGCTGTACCGCCCGGCTGCGATGTCGCCGCCCGTCGTGTTCGCCATCGGCCTGTTGCTCGACCTGCTGGACTGGCTGCCGATCGGCACCGGCGTGCTGGCGCTGCTGATCGTGCACGGCATCGCGTTGCGCTCTCGGCGCACGCTCGGCCGGCACGGGTTCGCGTTGGTGTGGCTGGCGTTCGCGGTTGTCGCGGCGGGCGCCGCCACGCTCGAGTGGGCGGCGACCGCCGTGCTGACCTGGCGGCTGGTGCCGCCAGGCGCCATGCTGTTCCAGGCGGTGCTGTCGGCGGCTCTGTACCCGGCGCTGGCCATCCTGTTCGCCCGCGCCCATCGCTCGATCGCCAACCCGGAGCGGGCGTGATGGCGGTCTTGTTGCCCGCGGCCTGGACCGTGCAACACTTTCCCCCTCCCCTTGAGGCAGAGGACTCGTTCCGCCATGCGGCGTGACACGCGCCGCGCCGGAGTGTTCACCCGCCGCGCCCTCCTGCTGCTGGGCGGGCAAGCCGCGCTGCTGGGAGGCCTCGGCGCGCGGCTCTATCAGGTGCAGGTCGCGGAGTCCGCGCGTTACCGGACACTATCCGACGAAAACCGCATCAGCGCCCGCATGATCGCGCCGCCGCGCGGGCGCATCCTGGACCGGTCCGGCGTCGTCCTCGCCGGCAACCGGACAACTTGGCGCGCCGTGCTGGTGGCGGAGCAAACCAGCAGCGTCGGCGCTACGCTCGACGCGTTCTCGCGGATCGTGCCGCTGGCCGATCCCGACCGTGCGCGCATCGTCCGCGAGGTGCGCCGGCACCGCCGGTTCATTCCGGTTCTGGTGCGTGATTTCCTCACCTGGGACGAGATGGCGCGCATCGAGGTCAACGCGCCGAACCTCCCTGGCATCGCGGTGGACGCCGGCGCCACCCGCATCTACCCGTTCGGCGAGCAATTGGCCCATGTGGTGGGTTATGTGGCGCCGCCGACCGAGGCGGACGTCGCCGAAGACCCATTGCTGTCGCTGCCCGGCATCCGCGTCGGCCGCGCCGGCGTGGAGAAATATCACGACATCGCGCTACGCGGCCGGGCCGGTGTGGTGCAACTCGAAGTCAACGCGCTGGGGCGGGTGATTCGCGAGCTCGACCGGCAGGAGGGCGTTCCCGGCGACGAGGTCGAACTGACCATCGATGCCGCTTCGCAGCAGGTGGCGTTCAGCCGCCTCGGCAGCGAGAGCGCCAGCGCCGTGGTGCTGGACTGCCGCAACGGAGAAGTGCTGGCGATGGCCACCACACCCTCGTTCGATCCAGGCCTGTTCGATTCCGGCGTGCCGCAGGCGCAATGGGCCGCGTGGCGCGCCGATAAGCGCGCGCCACTGATCAACAAGGCCACCAACGGGCTGTATGCCCCCGGGTCCACGTTCAAGATGGCGGTGGCGCTGGCCGCGCTGGAGGCGCGAACGCTGTCCCCCACCGACCGGATCTTCTGCCCTGGCTACCTCGACGTCGGCAACGCCCGGTTCCATTGCTGGCGCAAGGGCGGCCATGGCAGCCTCGACCTGCACGGCGGATTGAAGAACAGTTGCGACGTGTTCTTCTATGAAACGGCGCGCCGCACCGGCATCGACCGCATCGCAGCGATGGCGCACCGGTTCGGCATGGGCGTCGCGCTGGACATCGACCTTCCGGCCCAGCGCATCGGCCTGGTGCCTACGCGCGAATGGCGCATCGCCCAGGGCCACCCCTGGGAAATCGGCGATACCATCGTCAGCGGCATCGGCCAGGGATATATCCAGGTCACGCCGCTGCAACTCGCCACCTATGTCGCGCGCGTGGCCACCGGGCGGGCCATCCAGCCGCATCTCACCCGCAAGCTGGCGGGCGAGGCGCAGCCCGGCGCCAGTCCGCTCGACTGGCCGCTGGTGCAGGTTGCCGACCATTGGCTGAAGCTGGTGCGTGACGGAATGTGGGCGGTCGTGAACGAGCCCGGCGGCACCGCGCCGCAGGCGAGGCTGCGGGATCCACGCTGGCAGCTTGCCGGCAAGACCGGTTCGGCCCAGGTCCGCCGCGTGTCGCGCGCGACACGCGAGGACACCAATTTCAACTCGGCGAAGCTGCCGTGGGAGTTCCGTCCGCACGCGCTGTTCGTCGCCTATGCGCCGTACGATGCGCCGCGCTACGCTGTGTCGGTGGTGGTGGAGCATGGCAATGCGGGCGCCGAGGTGGCGGCACCGATCGCGCGCGACATCATGGCCGACGTGCTGCAACGCGATCCCTCGCGCCGCACCAGCCCGCCGCAACAGGTGGCGGAGAAGGCCGGATGACGGGAACCGGCACGTCCTCCCTCTCGGTTTGCGGCAGGCGGTTGGGGGGAGGGTTGCGTATCTCCGCCAGCCACCGATGGACGCGACCCGCCCGCCAACCCACTCCCACAAGGGGAGGAGTCGGCCTCCCACGGCCGCCTGGCCTCACGCGGCCTGACCCGGCCACGCCGCCTCCAACGAGACGCATCCCATGATGGACCGCCGCCTGTTGCGCGACGCGTCGTTCGGGCTGGGTGCCAAGCTCTGGCAGATCAACTGGCTCTATGTACTGTTGCTGTGCGCGCTCGCCGCGGTGGGCTACATCGCCCTCTACAGCGCCGCCGGCGGCTCGCCGGAGCCATACGCGGACCGGCATGTGATGCGTTTCGCCGCCGGCCTCGTGCTGATGATCGGCGTCGCGCTGGTGGATATTCGCGTCATCCAGAAGCTGGCGTGGCCAGCCTACGGCGTCTGCCTCGCGCTGCTGCTGGTGGTGGCTCGCTACGGCCATGTCGGCAAGGGCGCGCAGCGCTGGATCGCGTTCGGCGGGCTGCAGATCCAGCCGTCCGAAATGATGAAGATCGCCCTCGTGCTGGCGCTGGCCTCCTGGTTCCACCGTGCCTCCTGGGAGCGGATCGGCAATCCGCTGTTCCTGGTCCCGCCGGTGATCGCGGTGCTGGTGCCGGTCGGCCTGATCCTCAAGCAGCCCAACCTCGGAACGGCGATGATTACCGCCTTCCTCGGGGCCGCGATGTTCTTCGCCGCCGGCGTACGCTGGTGGAAATTCGTACTGGTGGCGCTGCCGGTGCCGCTGATCGCGCGCCTCGCCTATGCCCACCTGCATGACTACCAGCGGGCGCGCATCTACACCTTCCTGCATCCGCAGAGCGACCCGCTCGGCGCCGGCTATAACATCATCCAGTCGAAGATCGCGCTTGGCTCGGGCGGCCTGTGGGGCAAGGGGTTCCTGCAAGGCACGCAGGGCAACCTGGACTTCCTGCCGGAGAAGCAAACCGACTTCATCTTTACCATGATCGGCGAGGAATTCGGCCTGGTCGGCGCCCTGGCGGTGATGGCGCTGCTGGCGCTGATCGTGCTGGGCGGCATGCTGATCGCGCTGCGCTGCCGCAACCAGTTCGGCCGGCTGGTGGCGCTGGGCATCTCCGCCAATTTCTTTCTCTACGTGTTCGTCAACATCGCCATGGTGATGGGTGTCATCCCGGTCGGCGGCGTGCCCCTGCCGCTGGTGTCGCATGGCGGCTCGGCCATGATCACGGTGATGCTGGGATTCGGCGTTCTGATGTCGGTGCACGTGCATCGCGACGTCGAGTTCCGCGACGCCGAGGAGGGCCGCTGAAGGCGGGAGCCGGGCGGCTCATTGCCCGGGCACAATGCGGCCAGGCCGCCGCGGTGTCGCCGCGGATGCTGCGCGCGTGGCGCGCCACCGACTACGTCGTTGACACGGTCCTGCTGCGGGTCGGCCGCTGCTCGTCCGCGATGGATGCGTTGCTGACCCGCGCCGGGGCGCGGACCGGCGTGTTCGTCACCGCCTGGAATCCGCTGTCGCGCGCCATGCCCTCCGGCTGGAACCGCCGCATGCAGCGCCGCCTGGGCGAGCGCCTGCGGCGCCACGTAACGCTGCCAGCCGCCGGATCGCTGCGCCGCTGGCATGAGGCACATCTGCTGGTGGCGGCCGATCCGCGCCCGGTATTGCGGCTGGCGCGCCTGTTCCGGCAGCGCGGTGTGGTGCTGGTTGCGCGGCACCAGGCGGTGCGGCTGGTGCTGCTGTGCCGAAGCGATGCCGGTTCGCGGACCGCCACATGCTCCCAGCCGAGCCGGGTGCCGCCGCGGCATGGCAGGGCGGTACGGCATGCCCCGCACGGCGACGTGTGACCGACCTGCGCGACGCACGCCGCCGACCTCAAATCCGGCCTTCCGCAACCGATCGGAGCATCGCCATGGCGACGCCGGACGCGACGCCGCCGGTGGCCATGCGCCCGCCGAAGCCAGCAGGCGTGGCGCCGAGGCGGTCGGCAGTCCTGCGATCGATCGACCGCGACAGGCGGTTCTTGTCGGCAAGCTGGCGGGTCCGGCGGACGCTCCGTGCATCCAAGGGGCGTCGGGCAGCACCGCTTCGACTCGGCGGCGCTTCAACAGGCCGTGATCGATTTTCGTTGCGGGTGGGCCGGCCCGGACGCCGCAGCATATACCACAAGCAGGTGCGGGGAAGTGCGGCTGCGGGTCAGGCGTCATCCCCGGCACCGCCGGCCGGCCGCACAGCGGCGTTGGAGGTAGCGGATGGAGGATGCGGCGCAATCGCGCGTGCGGGACCTCGAGCAACTGGTCTCCGAACTTCGCCACGACCTGCGCGGCGCGGTCAGCCCGGCCGTGCTGATCGCCGATCGGCTGCGGCAGAACAATGACCCGGCGGTGCAGCGCTCGGGCAAGACGATCGGCGTCGTGGTCGATCGGGTCCTGGCCATCCTGGAGGCAACCTGCCAGGCCGTCCCGCCGCGCGGGGCCGGCCAGCCCGGGCCGGTCATCGGTGCAGGCAGCCGGCAGCGGTGACGCGCCGGCGGCTGCCGCGCATCGAGGACGCCGCGGACCTTTGCCGCCGGCCGGAAATCCGAAGGCTTCCGTGGGGTCGCGCTCCGGGGCAGTTCGGATACGCCGCCTCGCGCGAACATAGAAGCCTCCACAATCCGACGCATTATCGCGATGAGAATGGCCGGTCCGGCACGGCACGGCCGATTCGCTGGCGCCAGGCCGCGCCAATATCTTGTTGCCCGATCTGAACATGCCGACCGATAATCGTCCCGCAAGTGCCCTTGCAATCGAGGGAACGCATGCGGCTGCCCATCCCGTTCCGGCTGCTCGGCATCCTGGTGCTCTCGGCCTGCGCGTCGCGCGGGCCCTCGGGGACCGCATATCTGGGGGGCTATGTCGGCGGCACCGTCAGCGCCGAGTGTGCGCCGTTCGCCCGCGCGCTGAGCGGCGTGCGCCTGCAGGGCCAAGCTGCCGGCTGGTGGTGGGAAGCCGATGGGCGCTACGCCCGCCGAAGCCAGCCGGAGGCCGGCAGCGTACTGGTGTTGCGCCGCTCGGGCCGGTTGCCCAGCGGCCATGTCGCGGTGGTGTCGCGCGTGCTGTCGGCGCGGCAGATCCTGGTGACCCAGGCCAACTGGGTGCACCACCGCGTCACCGCGGACCAGCCGGTGATCGACGTCTCGCCGGCCAACGACTGGACCCTGGTGCGGCTCTGGTGGCCGCCCACCGGGGCGATGGGCGTGACGGACTATCCGGCCTATGGCTTCATCTGGCCGGACCGGCCCGCCACGCATCGCGAACTCACCGCGGCAGTGCCGCGCGCCATCCGCGCGTTCGGCGGCGGCTGAGACGGTCAGGCGGCGTCCTCGCGCCGGTCGCGCACCTTCACATAGGCCAGTTGCGCGTGGTCGCTGCAGTATGGCTTGCCCGGCACCGACTCGGCATCGCAGAAGCGGAAACTGCGTGTCCCCGGCTCGCCGATCGGCCAGCAACAGGTGATGACGCGCCCATAGGGTCGGGGCGGCGGCGCCTGCGGCGGCACTGTCCGGGGCGGTGAGGGCGCCGGCCGTGCGGCGATGACCACACGCGGGCGCGGCGGCAGCGCTGCCGACGGCTGGACCGGCACCAGCGACGCGCTGGCCAACGACCCGCCGACGGGAGACATTCCGACGGGGGACATTCCGCCGGATGGCATTGCGACAGGCGGCGGGCTCGACAATGAGGTGCCGCCGAGCGGCACGGTACCGAGGGAGGTGCTGGACAGCGGCGGCAAGGTCGGACCGGCGAGCCGGCGCTGCGGCCCGGACCGCGGCGGCGGCCGTTCGCCCTCGCGGCGGATCGGCGACGGGCGAGCCGGCAAGTCCAGCCGGTGCGCCTTGCCGACGATGGAATTCTTGGACACCCCCAGCCGGCGGCCGATTTCCGCGGTAGAATGGCCCTCCGACCAAAGTTCCCGCAGCCGGATGATGATTTCGTTGGCCCACTCCATCTTGTGGTCCTCCCCGGTGAACTGACCACAAGATACGGTAGGTCATGGGTCTGGCTCAATAACGGAAATGGAGGGCACTACAAAAAGTTGTGGACAACTTTAGCATCTGACCCAACCGGTGGTAGTACACCTCTCCCGGCTTCGGCAGGCGCGGCCGGCGGGCGGCGCCGGGCGAGGGCGTTGCGTGCCGCACCCTCACCGTTCCGCTTCGCCGCTCGCGCGCGACGCGAGCAGCCTTGCCCGCTAGAACAGCAGGCCCTTGCGTAGCAGGCCATGCACGCCCTTCTCGCCGTTCACCGTCTGCGTCACGTGAAAATCCACCGCCAACGAGCAAAACTGGTAGGCCTGCTCGCGTGACAGGTTGGTGCGGGCGGTGATGAAGCGGATCATCTCCCGCAGCGCCTGCTTCATCGCGAGGTCCAGATCCTCGTGCATGCCCATGGAAATGAAATGCGTCGGGGTCTCCGCCCGCGGGTAGGTGAGCAATGGCGCGCGGGCGCCGCCTGGGGCCGGGTTCTTGTGCAGGATCAGCGTGAAGGTGCCGGTCAGGCAGATCTCGAGGGCGTTGATGCAGACCTCGCCGTCGCCCTGCACGCCGTGGCCGTCGCCGGCCGAGAAGTTCGCACCCTCGGTCCATACGGGAAGAAACAGGGTGGCGCCCTCGGTCAGCTCCTTGTTGTCCAGGTTGCCGCCATGCTCGCGCGGCTGGATGGTGGAGATCGTGCCGTAATGGCGCGGCGGCGCCACGCCAGCCACGCCGAAGAACGGCGCCAGCGCGAGTTCGGTGCCCCAGGGCAGCGTGCAGGTGCGTTTCGCCCGGTCCACCGGGATGTGGCTGAGGTAGCGGACGGGAAAATCCTCCGGCAGCGTGCCGGCGAGCGGGCGGAAGCCGCAATATCCCCAGTCGTTGCCCAGCTCGATGCGGTCGATGCGCACTTCCAGCATGTCGCCCGGGGCGGCGCCGGCCACGCCCACCGGCCCGGTCAGGATGTGCCCGCCGGCGCGTGGAATGCCGGAGGCGTGGATCGCCGCGAGCGCGGGCGGGATGCGGAACCCGGAGCCGGGCGGCGGCATGACCTCGGGCGCGCCGGAGACGCATTCCAGCACGACAGTGTCGCCGGAATCGACCGTGATCAGCGGCGGGAAGGCGGCATCGAACATGCCCCAACGCACGGTTTCGGGGCTTGCCGGCACGTGGTGCGTCGCCATTTTCGACCTCCTCTGTTGCGGTCCAGCTAAGACCGGCGGGCGGCAAGTGGCAACCGGATTGCTCCCCCGCGGCGGCCGGCGGTGACCCTGCGGCGGAAGCGACTGGTGTCGGTACGGCGCGCGCCCGGATGCGCATCATCTGGCTGCCGGGACCGGCGCAGCGGCGGAAGGACGCCGCGGTGGATGGGTGAGGGGCCGCGGCACACGGTGCATGGGCTGTTGGCATGGCGCGGCGTTGGCGGGCGGCGTCACCGGCGGCGGCATGGCAGAGAACAGGCGGGCGAGTTGCTCGGCCAGCGCGGCGGGCGGGGGTTCGGCGCGGCGGCTGGCTATGGCGAAGGCAATCGCCTGCTTCCACGGTGCAAGGGCTGTTGCCTCCTGCCGCACGAAGGCACGTTCTTCCGCGCGTGACGGCGGCGGCTGATCGAGCGAGGGGTAGGGCGGCAGACGCAACTCCGGCGGCATCGCATGCAGCCGCGTCCGCGCCGCCGGCGGCAGGCTGTCAACGAGCTGGAGTGCCGCCAGGTTGATCCGGCCGCGGCGGTGGAAGGTGACGTAGTGACGGAGCATGATCCGCAATTCGCCGGTGTAGCGGCCGTGCGTGGTATGGGCGGCGCGCAGGTGCGCGAGGCCCTCCGCCGTGCGCGGGCCGGTGCTGCCGCCGCCATGCATGCGACAGCGCAATTTGCCGTGCATCGCCGGGGCGCGGCATGGGCAGCCGGAGCGGGTCCTCGCGCCGCAACGCGGCGCGGCGTTGGGATTGCCGCGGGGGTTGCCGTTGCGCAGCGGGCCGGTGCGAAGCGGGCCGGTGCGAAGCGGGACGGTGCGAAGCGGGACGGTGAGGGGCAGGACGGCGAGAGGCGAGACCGGGCGGGGCGGGGCCGGAAATTGGTCAAGGTGCAGGGCCTCCTGTCGCGGATTTCGCGGCGGCGGCGGCGGCGGTGGCGGGGTGGCTGGCTGCTGGCGGCTTGGGTCTTGGCCGATGGCGGCGGCGGGGCAGGCGGCCGGGGCATCACGGTGCATGGGCTCTTGCCGCGCCCGCGGCGTGGCGCGCCCCGGGGCGGTGACGCGCGGTGCCGGCAGCCTGGCCAGGGGCCGCGCGAGACCGGCCGGGACCGCGGCGGTTTCCGGGTGCGCGGGGTCTTGCGCCGTCCCCGCCGCGATCGGCGTGACGGGCGCGGCCGCTGTCTCACGGTGCAAGGGGTGATGACGCCAGCCGTCGATGCGGACGCGCGGCATGGCGCCGCCCTGCGGCAGGGCGATGCCGCAGGCACGCAGCAGCAGTTCGGCAACCAGCGGCGGTGGGGCGGCGAGCGGAGCAGTCGCGTCCGGCACCGCGAGCGCCTGGCGCATGGGGGCGGGCCTGCAAAGCGTTGCCAAGGCCGAGCTGCCGAGCGCCGCCGTGCGGATGCGCAGGTGCTGGGATGGGTATGGGTCTGGTGGGGGCACGGCAGGCGCGGTTGGGGCGGTGGATTCGGAATGGGGACGGGCGAGGAGAGCGGCAGGTTGCATGGCGACGGCCTCGGGCGTGGTTCTTGCTATGTTCTTAGCATATGGCCCGACGGTTTGACAACTTAAGGTTGCGCGACGGCCAGACAGGTTAATCGAGCGTTGCGGTCAAACCGATACGAGGCCGGCGCGTGAGTCGCTGCTCCGGCGGGGCCGGTGCCCATACGCGAGCGCGTTTTTTCATCACGGACGAGGAGAGCGACGGACGGCCATTGAGTCGTGCCTGCCGCTGCGCCGGAGGCCGGCAACCACGGCCGGCGCGCAGCGCAATGAAGCTTTCTACCATGAAAATAGCTGGCGCCCCCGGCCCAGCGACCGCCCGAGGCCATTTTCAGCCATGGCGGTGGGGCCCCGGCCGCTGGCTAACTCCGTAGCCCTTGGTTCTCGGCCTTCCTCGGTGTTGAAATCTTGCTATCGTCACATGTGCGCCATGCTCCGACACGGTGAGCCGCACTCAGCCGAGCTCAATCCGCACGTCGTCGCCGCTGGCGCTCAACCGCGCGCCAAACGCCGCGCTCCGCTTGCCGATATCGTCGAATTCCGTCTGCTCCGCGGCCAATGCGCAGGGCACCGTTTCGTTGCGTTCGTTGTGGCGGACAAGGCGGAAACTCACCTCCGCCAGGTGCGCGGCATCGAATCGCGCGCGCGCCATCATGCCGATCCAGTCGCCATGCCGCCGCCCGCCATGTCCGGTGTGAAACGAAAAACTGCCCAGCCCATAGAAGATCGGCTTGCCGCGATAGACCTCCACCGGCAGCGAGTAATGCGGCCCGTGCCCGACCACGATGTCGGCACCGGCGTCGATCGCCGCATGGGCGATCTCGCGCATATAGGCCAGAACGTCCTTGTGCAGGCCCCAATGGCACGACGCCACCACCACGTCGGCCAGCGCGCGCAACGCCGCGACGTCGTCGGTGAAGGCGCGCAGGTACTCCGCGTCGGCCCAGGTGACGACAACCGGCGGAACGCCGGGCCGGTTCATCGGCGGGATCTCCGGCCGGATCTTGTGCAGCGGCACCTGGTAGGCGGTGTGGCCGCGGATTACCGCGATGCCGGGATCATGCGGACCGGCTTCGTGGTTGGTCGGCCAGTACACCGAGCTGCGCTGCAGACAGCCGAACCGCAACCCGCCGCGTTGCAGCAGCACCGGCGCGCGCGCCGCCGCGAGGTTCTCTCCGGCGCCGGTATGCGGCATGCCGATCGCGTCCAGCCGCGCGATCGACGCAAGGATCGCCGCCTCGCCATAGTTCACGTTGTTGGCGATGCCCACAGCGCCGATGCCCGCCATGCGCAGCGCCTCGCCGCCAATCGCCGGTTCGGCGAAGAAGCCTTCATTGTGAAAGCTGTGTCCGCCCGGCGGTTGGTAGAGGCAGCATTCCAGGTTGGCGAACACCAGGTCGGCGTCGCGGAACGCGTCGCGCACGCGCGCGAACGGCACCGCGGGATCGTCCACGTTCATCAGGTTGACGTCGCCGGTGAGGATCAATGTGGCCATGCCGGATGAGTCTAGAGCATTTTCGGCGTGAGCGGCAACGCTGGCCGTCACCTGTCATTGCGAGGCGCGCGGCGACGAAGCAATCTCCCGCGCGGGATTGCTTCGTCGCTGCGCTCCTAGCGATGACAGAAATAAGGGATGACAATGCGGCACGCAGACGAAACGCCGGCCAGCGGACCGCTCGCCGGGATCCGGGTCATCGACGTCACCAGCATCGTTCTCGGGCCATACGCCACCCAGATGCTGGGCGACCTGGGCGCCGACGTGATCAAGGTGGAGAGTCCGCGCGGCGACGACACGCGCTGGATCGGACCGTCGCGCACCGCGGGCATGGGCAGCTATTTCGCCAACCTGAACCGCAACAAGCGCAGCGTGGTGCTGGACCTGAAGCAGAAGGCGGCGAAGGACGCGCTGCTGCGGCTGATCGACGGCGCCGATGTGTTCGTGCACAACATGCGGCGCGGGGCAGCGTGGCGGCTCGGTCTGGACTACGCGACGTTGGCGGCGCGCAACCAGCGGCTGATCCATGCCAGCGCCTCGGGATTTCGCAAGGGCAGCGCGCGCGAGGACGCGCCGGCGTTCGACGACCTGATACAGGGGCTCAGCGGCCTGGCGTCGCTGAACGCCGGGCCGGACGGCGCGCCGCGCTACGCGCCCACCGTGCTGGTGGACAAGCTGACCGGCCACATGCTGGCGTCGATGATCGGCATGGCGCTGTTCCACCGCGAGCGCACCGGGCAGGGCCAGGAAGTCCACGTGCCGATGCTGGAAACCACGCTGTCTTTCCTTCTGGTCGAGCATCTGTGGTGGGCCACGCTGGGTGAAACGGAACGCGGCGTCGGCTATCCGCGCATGCTCACGCCGCATCGACGGCCCTATCCGACACAGGACGGCTTCATCAGCGTGATAGCCTCCAGCGACGCGCAATACGCCCGATTGCTCACCGCGCTGGGCCGCCCGGAGCTGATCGACGATCCGCGGTTTTCCGGCATCGCCGCGCGCGCCGTCAATGTCGATGCGGTGCTGGCGGTGCTGACCGACGGACTGCGCGCGCGCACGACGGAGGAGTGGCTGGCGATCCTCACCGCGGCCGACATTCCGTGTGGCAAGGCGAACCGCCTCGCCGACCTGTTCGGCGACGACTACCTGCGCGACACGGGGTTCTTCCAGGAGGCACAGCATCCGGTGGAGGGGCGCGTCACGCTGCCGGCGATCGCCCCCACCTTCTCCGCCAGCCCGCCGGCGGTGCGCCGGCTGTGGCCGACGCTCGGCGAGCACACGCGCGAGGTGCTGCGCGAAGCTGGTTTCGCGGAGCAGGAGATCGATGCCGTCGCGGCGGCGGGGCCGTGACGCAGGCAGCATCCGGCGCTACGAACCGGCGCACCTACCCAGCCAAGGACCAGCGCCATGCCCCGCCAGCACAGCATCGCCGCCATCCCCGCCGACGGCATCGGGCCCGAGGTCATCGCCGCCGGCCTGGAAGTGCTGGACGCGGTGGCGGCGCGCGACGGCGGGTTCAATTTGAAGGTTGTCCACTACGACTGGGGCTCCGACTACTACCGCAAGCACGGCCGTTTCATGCCGGCCGACGCGCTGGCCTGGCTGCGCACCGCCGACGCGATCTATTTCGGCGCCGTCGGCGACCCCAACATCCCGGACCACGTCACGCTGTGGGGGCTGCGGCTGCCGATCTGCCAGGGCCTCGACCAGTACGCCAACGTGCGCCCGACCCGCATCCTGCCGGGTGTCACAAGCCCGTTGCGCGGCATCGGTCCGGGCGACCTGGACTGGATGATCGTGCGAGAGAACTCCGAGGGTGAATACGCCGGCCAGGGCGGGCGCTCGCATCGCGGCTTCCCGGAGGAGGTGGCGACCGAGGTGGCGATCTTCACCCGCCGCGGCGTCGAGCGGATCATGCGCTACGCCTTTGCGCTCGCCGACGCCCGCCCGGCGAAGCACCTGACCGTGGTCACGAAGTCCAACGCGCAGCGCCACGGCATGGTGTTCTGGGACGAGATGGCGTCTCTGGTGTCGCGCGACTTTCCCGACGTGGCCTGGGAGCGCGAGCTGGTCGATGCGATGACCACGCGCATGGTGCGCAAGCCGCGCTCGATCGACACCGTGGTGGCGACCAACCTGCACGCCGATATTTTGTCCGATCTGGCGGCGGCGCTGGCCGGATCGCTGGGCATCGCGCCGACCGGGAATATCGACCCGGAGCGGCGCTCGCCGTCGATGTTCGAGCCGATCCACGGCAGCGCGTTCGACATCGCCGGCAAGGGCATCGCCAACCCGGTGGCGACGTTCTGGACCGGGGCGATGATGCTGGAGCATCTCGGCGAGGCAGACGCCGCCGCGCTGCTGATGCGGGCGGTGGAGCAAGTGTGCGCGGCGGGGGTGATGACGCCGGATCTGGGGGGGAAGGCGACGACCGTCGAGGTGACGCGGGCGGTGTGCGACGCGGTGCGGGGGATGAACGCGACGGGATAGCTGCGCCATGATATTGATTGTTTGGACGGAATGATACAAGCCCTGATGATTGCCGCCCTATCGCTCATTGGTGTTCTGATCGGGGCGGCACTTCAATACGCGTTCGGACAACGGCTGGAGGCTCGCAAGCAGCTTGGAGTCCAAAGGGCGCAGGCTTGCATCGATTTTTTCCGCGCCGTGTCCGCGTTGGCACAGGGCCGGTCCAAGGAGCAGTTGGCACTTGCGGCGGATGCCAAGGCGCGCATCTGCGTCTACGGCTCCGTGGCAGTCGTGCAGAGGCTCGGTGACTTTGAAAGGGCTGGTGCAATCGTTGCCAACAGCGGCAGTCAGGCCGCCCTGATACAGCTTATGCAGGCCATGCGCGAGGATGTGACCGGCAGCGCAATACCGCTCCGACAGGAGGATTTGATGCACATCCTGTTTGGTCGCGATACTTCGGCCCGATAAGCAACAGGCGCATCAGTCTTGAATTGCAGACCAAACCGCATAACCACCAGTCGCCTAGCCCATCTTATTCACCGGATAAGTCGATCCCGGATTGATAGTGAGCAAGCAATGGAACCCGGCGCGCCCCATCCGCGGCAGGGTGACCCGCATTTCAGTCCATATCTGTCAGGCGCCAGGGGTTGATCAGGAGGG
>DATLQW010000034.1:0-2567 GCA_035535035.1 Acetobacteraceae bacterium | reverse complement strand
CGGACGGACAGACGGTGCTGGCCCCGCTGCCGCCCGGCATCAATGGCCATTTCGGGCCGGAGTTGCGTCGCTTCGTGCTGGCACAGTACCACCAGGGCCAGGTCACCGTGCCGCGGCTGGTGGCGCAGTTGCAGGCGATCGGCATCGGCATCTCCAAGCGGCAGGTGATGCGCCTGCTGATCGCCCGGCAAGATGCGTTCCGCGGCGAAGCCCGCGACGTGCTGCGCGCCGGCCTGGAAACCGCCAACTGGGTTACCGTCGACGACACCGGCGCGCGGCACAAAGCCCGCAACGGATTCTGCACGCAGGTCGGCAATGACAGCTTCACCTGGTTCGGCACGACCGGCAGCAAGAGCCGCTTGAACTTCCTGGATCTACTGCGCGCCGGCCATACCGATTATGTCATCAACGATGCGGCGCTGGCCTACATGCGCAGCCGCGCGTTGGCCGGGCCGGTGATCGCCGCCCTGGCCTCCGATGCGAACACGCGGTTCGCGGATCCAACGGCGTGGCAGGCGCATCTTGAACGGCTCGACATCACCGGGCTCACCACCACCCCGGAGCCCGCTGACCGCTTTGCGGGGCATCGGTTCGCTTCGCGACCCGAGCCGCTGCGGATCGCCACCGAAGGCGCGCTCTGGGGCAGCATCCAGGCGCATGGCCTGCTACGCGAGACCGTCATTGTCAGTGACGACGCCGGCCAGTTCGCAGTCGGCACGCACGCGCTGTGCTGGGTCCATGCCGAGCGGCTGGTGCACAAACTCGACAGCTTCACCGAGCCCCAGCGTGCCGCACAACAGCAGGTCCGCGCGCTCATCTGGACATTCTACGCCGCGCTGAAAGCCTACCGCGCCAACCCCACACCACGCCGCCGCGGCCAGTTGCGCGCCCGCTTCGATCGCATCTTCCGCCGCCGTACCGGATTCGTCACGCTCGATCGCCTGCTCAAGCGGCTGCACGCCAACAAGGACGAGCTGCTGGCCGTGCTCGACCATCCCGAAATCCCGCTGCACACCAACGGATCGGAGCGCGACATCCGCGCCTACGTGACCAAGCGCAAGGTCAGTGGAGGCACCCGCAGCGATGACGGCCGCGACTGCCGCGACGCCTTCCTCGGCCTGGCCAAAACCTGCACCAAGCTCGGCATCGCCTTCTGGGACCATCTCGGCAGCCGGCTCAGCCTCCCCGGCCGGCCAACCGTTCCGAACCTGCCAGACCTCATCCGCTGTCGCGGCCATCCAGCGTGAACCCTACGCCCGGGGTTTTGCCCCTCTTACGGGTTTATGATCTAAGGCAGCCTGCCCAAAAGGGGGCCTGATTGCGCATAAGTCTCAGCCAATTTGAGGAGCCGATATGGCATGGGCGGGGTGCGCACGCTGGCCCAGCAGAGGCGCGGGAGGATGGTGACGAGATCGTATCGCCGGTTGAAGCGGTATTGGAACTCGGCGAGGTAGCGCGGGACATGCTTGGTGTTGATGGATCGGTAGGTGCCGACGATCGCGGCCTTGATATTCCCGAGCGCTGTGTTGACCCACTTGAAGGCCGGCGTGCGCACCGCCGCGACCCCGCTGCCGGTCTTGATGGCCTGGTGGGTGCATCCGGCGTCGGTGACGCGGCCAAAACACTGCAGGCCATCGCTGACGACCGCGCAGCCGGCATCGAGGCAGCGCCTGGCGAATGCCGACAGGGCGCGGTTGGAGAAGCCGTCGACGCGCGCCAGCTTGATGCGGACCGGCTTGCCTTCCGGGGTTGTCTCGACCGCGGCGACGAACGGCGTCTTTCCTGCCGCTCCGCGCCCGCGCTTGCCACCGGAGCGTTCGCCGCCGAGGTAGGCGTCGTCGATCTCGACCCGTCCGGTCAGTTGCTTCGATGCATCCCGCTCCAGCATGACCTGTTTGAGCTTGTGCTTGACCTTCCAGGCGGTGGTCTGCGTCACACCGAGGCGGCGGCCCAGTTCGATGCTGGAGATTCCCTGCTTGGACTGGGTGAGATGGTACATGGCACGAAACCAGGTGCGCAGCGCCAGCTTGGTCGAGGCGAAGATCGTGCCGGCGATCGGCGAGGTCTGCCGCCGGCACGCCGTGCATTGAAACAGGTCGCGGGTCCTCACCTGGCTGTGCGCGCGGCCGCCGCAGGCGGGGCAGGTAAATCCATCCGGCCAGCGCGCGGCGACGACCACCGCCCGGCACTGTTCCTCCGTGCCGTAGAGGCGCTCGAATGCAGGCTCACTGAGCCCTTTCTGGAATTGCACCGTATTGCGGGCCATCGTGTTTCTCCGCCGGAAGGCTGTCGTTGTTCATGGTCTGTACCATGCCGCGGGCGGCTGAGCAAAGTGCGTAATCAGGAAAGGGGGAGCGTTCCCGGATTGTCCGGAGTCGACCGGCACATAAATGGGAGCGGCTGACATGGCTGTATCATCGTCGGATCGCATCGGCCTGCCGGGGCCGAAAACGGGGCCAGGGACAATACCGCCAGCCGATCGCGCAGCGGCGTGAGCGCAAAACGCGATTTTCCGGTTCGCTGCGTGGCTAAACGCGGCGCCTCTGCTCCGTCCTTGGGGTCCTTGG
>DATLQW010000033.1:0-15249 GCA_035535035.1 Acetobacteraceae bacterium | reverse complement strand
CCGATCGTTGCGATCCGGTGTGGGTCTGAGACGAACCAGTTCCATGCCTTGGCACAGGCGCGGACAATCGCGCCGTATGTCTTCCAGACCTGCGCACCGAACCTGTTGTCGCGCAGGAACTCCCAGACGTTCTCCATTGGGTTAAGCTCAGGGGCGTATGGCGGCAAAGTTATCAGCGTGATGTTGGATGGCACGACGAGATCCTTGCTTTTGGCGTGCCATCCGGCACCATCGCAGATCAACGCGGCGTGTGCGCCGGTTGCTACCTGGACACTGATTTCCTTCAGGTGCTCATTCATGGCTTCGGTGTTGGCGCTCGCCATGACGAGAGCTGCGCCGATGCTGCGGCTCGGGCATATCGCACCATAAAGGTGGGCGTTGGCACGGCGGTTGTCCCGCACCATCGCCGGGCGCGAACCGATCGGTGCCCAGACTCGCGACAACAAACCCTGCTGCCCGATACGGGCCTCGTCCTGGAACCAAAACTCGACCGGGGTCCTGTTCTCCTTCACCGCGGCAGGTAACTTTTCGTTCACGATGTCTTTGAAGTTCTCCTTGAACGCCCGCTGCGCAGCCTCGTCCTTCTTGGGATGATGCGGCCGGGTGGTCAACTTCGTCAGGCCCAGGCGGTGGAGCCACCTTCCCATCGTGCTGGGATGCACCTCGGGCACGCTGAAGCGGGCTGCAGATTGCTGGACGAGATCGACCCGCCGCCATCGCACAACGCCATCTTTGTCGAGATCCGGGCCTTTCTCCACGATCTTATAGAGTTCCTCGTCCTGGTTCGGTGTCAGCAGGCGCCGCCTGCCCGGCGACGTGAATGTCGTCAGTGCGCCGACGCCGCCCTCATTGTAGCGCTCGACCCAATCGCGCAGCGTTTGGCGGTCCACGTCAGCGAACTCAGCCGCCCGGCTTCGCGACCATCCGTCCAAGACGAACGAGATCGCCTGCACCCTGCGGGCGTGTCCCGTGTCCTTCATGCTTGCGGCCATCCGCCGCAGGTCCTGCGGCGTGTGCTCCTCGCGTGTCATCTTGACCGGTACCGTCATTGCCCCTCTCCGCGAATCGGATTCGCCATGCAGGAATCGGATCACGGATGCGAGGTTTTGGGAATCGCCCCCACGAGTCTTTCTTTCCGCGGGTTGGTATAAAGCCTGTGCTGCGCATGCGGCGTTTGGCTGGAACGGCGGGGGGATCATCCAATGCGTGCATTTTGGCTCTTCGTGGTGATGTGGGCGGCCTGTTCGCCAGTGCAGGGGGCAATCTTGGATTCGCCTATCACGCCTGCCGCCCAAGGGCAGCTTCAATGCTACACGCCAGATGTGGCCCGAAAAACCTGCCAGTCGCTTGCCGCCTATAAGGGCGGTGCGAATGGTGCGATCGACAACATCGCGATCGTGCTGATATCGCAGATCCCGCCAGTCGTTATGACGACCGACTCTCCTGTCGTGATCAAGGCAAACCAGGTGTGCGGCTCCATTCGTCCGCAAGATATTGATGCCGCGAGTTTCACCGTGGGTGGTGGCCCTGCGGACCCGGCACAAACGGCGACGCTCCGGCAACAGATGGAGTCCGCGATGAAGGGTCTTTTTGGCCACGAAATATGCACGGCCTACGTCTCCGCTCATGGATCGCTCCTCGCCACGGTAACCGTTGACGGAGTTTCGCAACCGACCATGGATCAAAGAGTCATCTGGGTTTCGCCGACCGACGGCTACACGGTCAGTCCGTAGCGTCGCTGACGGGAGGCAGGCAGTGTCGGGCCGAACATCGGCAATGGGCCGGCAGGCCGCGTTCAACCCGAACACCACCGCACCCATTCCACCAGTTCCCATTCCACCAGTTCCCCCGCCGCCCCGACCCTGCCATGCTCCCATCCTGGCCAAAACGGTCCCGAGTCGTCCGCCCATGCTGCACCTCACCAAGCTCGCCGTCGGCGTCCGCGACATGGAGCACCTGCGCGAGCTCCAGACCGAACGCGCCCTGCGCAACCCGCCGCTCCGCCACCGTACCCGCAACTTCCCCCGCCGCCGCGACGAGGTGGTGGACGGCGGCTCGATCTATTGGGTGATCAGCGGTGCGACGCTGGTGCGCCAGCGTGTCCTGGACATCACCGAGGACCGCTGGGAGGACAACAGCGCCTGTGCCGGCCTGATCTTCGACCCGCGTCTGGTGCCCGTGGCCGCCCGTTCCACCAAGCCGTTCCAGGGCTGGCGCTACCTGCGCCCGGAGGACGCCCCGCCGGACCTCGTGCTCGGCCCGCCCGCCCGTGGCGAGGCGACCCTGCCGCCCGCCCTCCGCCGCGAGCTGCGCGCGCTCTGCCTGCTATAGGGGCGTCGGCGCGGAATCGCGATCGCGCAGCCAAAACCTCTTGCTCGACTCGGGTGGACAGCGCATAATTATGTCAGTCGATTAGGGTGATTTCCTCGCTTCGACTCTGAACCTCCTCCCGCAACGCCTCCCACGCCCCGGAGCCCCCCCGTGTCCACCAAGCGCAAATCCTTGCTCGCCGTGCTCGCGTTGCTTCTGCCGGCCGCTTCCTTCGTCGCTGTCCCTGCCTTCGCGGCCACGGTCAAGCGCCACGTTGCCATGCACCACGTCGCCATGCATCACGTTGCGGCGCATCACGTCGCCAGCCACCACGTCGCCATTCACCACGTCGCCGTGCATCACGCCACGTTGCATCACGTCAGCACGCACCACGTCATGCACAAGAAGGCGCACCACATCGCCAGCTAGGCGGCCCGACCCGGCCAGGGGGCAACCTGTCTCCTGGCCGTTTTGCGGTGCAAAGCCTCTTGCTGCCTGGTGGTCGCTCCGCCTTCACCCGGGCCGCGCATTGGCCTCCAGCAACGCGCGCAAGCCAGCGAGCAATCGTGCGGGGCTGGGGGGGCAGCCACTGATCGTAAGGTCCACCGGCAACGAAGCGCCCGCGCCGCCCAATACCGCGTAGCTGCCCTTGAATACCCCGCCGTCCATTGCGCAGTCTCCCACCGCGACCACCCATTTCGGCTCTGGCGTCGCGTCCCAGGCCGCCTCCAGCGCCTCGCGCAGGTTGCGCGTCAGTGGCCCGGTCACCAGCAGCACGTCGGCATGAAGCGGGCTTTCGACGAAGCGCAGGCCGAACCGCTCCAGGTCGTAGAACACGTTGCGCAAGGCGCGCAGTTCCAACTCGCAGCCGTTGCAGCTTCCGGTATTGACGTGGCGGATCGCCAGGCTGCGACCCAGCCGGATCTGCGCCGCCGCCTCCAGCCGCGCCGCCAGGGATGCGGTGGTTGCCGCATCCACCGGACCGGCGGGTTCCGCCGGGCCTGGCCACCATCGGCCCCCGCTCACAGGTCGAGCGCCGACACGGGCAGGCCGCACGACAGACGGATCATGTCCACCTCCTCCGCCGGTCCGCCGGCGATCGCCGCCTCCGCCAGCGGCCAAAGCGTCCAGCCGGGGTCGCACGGGAACGCGGCGGCAATCTGGCCGTGGTCGAGGCGCAGCCAGTGCCAGACAGCGCCGCGCAGCGATTCGGCGCACCCAAGACCTTCGCCGCTCTCCGCCGGCAGGGCGACCGAAACCGGCCCTTCGGGCAATCCGTCGAGCAATGCGCGCAGCAGCCGCACGCTGTCGGCGATCTCCGCCAGCCGCACCCGGCAACGCGCTGCCGCATCGCCCGCACGCTCCAGCGGCGCGGCCAGGCCCGGCGCGGCATAGGCCGGATCGAGCAATCGGGCATCGAACGCCCGTCCGGCGGCGCGGCCGACCACACCGCCGGCATCCGCGCCGGCGATGACTCCCACCCCCTCCAGCCGCGCCAGCAGGGGGTCCATCCGCCGCCGCAATCCCGGCAACGCCGCGGCCGTCCCGTCCAGGGCATTTCGCAGTGCCGCCGTCCCGTCCGCGGCGATATCCGCCGCCACCCCGCCGGGTATCACCACGTCCATCATCAGCCGATGGCCGAAGGCGAGGTCCGACGCGCGCAGCAGCAACTCGCGCTGCCGCCCGGCGGCGGCATGCAGCGGTGCCAGCCCGCCAGCATCCGCCATCCGCCCCAAATCATCGAGGTGCCCGGCGATCCGCTCCTGCTCCGTCATCACCGCGCGCAGGGCGGCGGCGCGCGGCGGGACGGCGACGCCGAGCGCCGCCTCGGTGGCACGGGCAAAGGCCAGCGCGTGCGCGACCGTCGCCTCCGCCGCCAGCCGCGCCACAAACCGCGCCGCCGTCCGCGGCGACTTGCCGCGCATCAGCGCCAGCGTGCCCTTGTGCGCATAGCCCAGCCGGGCCTCGGCGCGCAGCACTTCGTCCCCCCGCGCCGCCAGCCGCAAATGCGCCGGCTCCTCGATCGCGCCGTGGATCGGGCCGAGCGGGATTTGCATCACGCCCGCCTCGTCCATTGTGGCGAATTCCGGCGGTTCGACGGCGCCGCCCGGCAGGCCGGGGCGCGGCGACAGCGGATGGGCGAGCGGCCATCTTCCGTGGTTGAGCCAGGCCCGGCCGTCGCGTCCGCCCTCCGCGGCGTGGCCCCAGAGATCGCCGATCATGCGCTCGAACAGCGCCGCGGCTGGAAGTGCGGGGGATAGGGCCGGATAGCTGCCGGCCTCGACCGCGACCGACGCCACCAGGACATCGCTGCCGTCGCGAAACAACGCGTGGACCTGGAGCGTGTCGGCCCACAGCCCGAGCAGGGCCGTCGCGTCGTGCGCCAGGGCGGCGACCATGGCGGCCCAGTCGGACCGCGGCAGCGAATGGCGCGGCCAGGGCCGGCACGGCTCGGCTCCGCCGGCGCGGATGAGCGCGAATGCGGTCATCGCGCGGCCAGCCGGAACCAGGCGAGCAGCGGCTCCGGCATGGCAAAGCCGGCAATCAGCAGCAGCGCGAGCGGCACCCAGGCAGGCGAGAGCAGCAGCCGGCGCTCGGACGGCAGTTGCAGCAGAACCGCCCCGGCCACGCCGGCCAGTCCGGCGCCCAGCGGCAGTAGCATCCAGGGTGAGCGCGCGGCGGTGGCGGCCAGGATCAGCGCGAGGCTGGGAAACAGGCCGAACGGCGGCACCCCGGCCAGCCCGGCCAGCGCGGCCAGGCGGTCCAGCCCGCCCTCCCGCGCCAGCAGCAGCGCGCACTGGGTCAGGGCGAGGAAACTGAGCTGCAGCAGGCCGGCCAGGTTTCCTCCGCTGGTCCCCAGGCCGAAGGCGAACACCGCCGCGCCGCCCTGCGCCAGCCAGACCAGATTCAGGCTGCGGCGTTGCGGTCCGCGCGTGGTGGCGAGGCTCAGCGCGCCGACCAGCAGGGCCGCCGACCCGAGCGCCAGCAGCAGGTCCTCGGTTGCTGGCCCGCGCATGCGCAGGATCAGAGCGACGGCGGCGACCGCAGGCTCCGGCGCCAATACGGCCAGCGTGCCGTAGCCCAGCATGGCGCAGCCGATCACCGGCAGCGGCGGCGGGGTGGCGTGCAGTGCGACGGCGCCGAACAGCGCCAGGCCGAGCCCGGTGCAGCCCAGGCGCAACCGCCGCCAAGACTCGGCACGGACCGGCAGCGCGGCGCCGGCCACGCCGACAGTGGCAAGGGCCATGCCCAGCCAACTCGCCAGCGGCGCGGTGGACAGCACGGCGACCACGGTTCCGGCCAGCATGGCGAGCCGACTGCCCCATACCGGGGTGGTGCCGCGGCGTGCCCAACTCGCGGCAGCCGCCAGCGCGGCAAGCAACAGGATCATCTGTGCGGCGCGCGCGTCGAGCCGCCAGACGGATCCGTGCGCGCCGAGTTGCCAGGGCAGCGCGCAGGCGAACAGCAGGGCCAGGCCGCACAGGCCCGCGTCGATCCAGGCGACCGGGCGTGGCGCCAGGAGCAAAGCAGTGCGGGCGCGGTCGCGCCCGAGCCAGAGCGCGCCGAAGGCCAGCGCCGGCAGCAGCGGCAGCACGACCAGGGCCAGCCGCCAGTTCGACAGCCCCGCGGTGATGGCGGCCAGCGCCAACCCGTTCTGCACCGCCCCGATCCCCAGCGCCTGTTGCGCCGGCAGGGACCGCGAGGCGACCAGCAGCAGGCCGAGCAGTACCACAGCCAGGGCGAGACCGGTCCCCGGAATGGCGGAGGCCAGCACGGCCAGCACGGCGCCCGCGGCAAGTGTCGAGAACCCTGCCCCCCGTCCCCTTGCGGGCCTGGGCCTGGAAGCGGACCAAGGATGTGGGGAGGGGTTGCTATGCCCCGACTCTCCAAGCCCCTCCGTCAAGGGGAGGGCACGTAGCGGCGCCCCTCCCAACCACCCAAGCGCCCCTGCCTCGACAATTTCGGCCGCCGCCACCCAGACATCGCCCCGGGCCAGGGCGCCGATTGCCACCACCACCGCCTGGGCAACGCAGAGCGCGGCCATCCCGCCCGTACGGCGCGTTCGGACCAGTGCGAACCCCAGCGCCACGGCCAGCCCGGCGGCTCCCTGGGCCAGCGGGGTCATGCCGCCACCGCGCTCGCCAGCACCAGCAGCGCGGCGAGCAATCCCAGTACCGCGGCGATCCCCACCACCGCCGGCGCGCGCCCAAGCCGCAGCCGGCCCGCGATGCAGCGCAGTGCGGCGAGGCCGCCCACCAGCACCGCGACTCTCGCCCCCCAGGCGGCCAGCCCGACGACCCAGCCCAGTAGCCCCGCGCCGGGCGCCGCCATGCCCAGCGGCAGGAACAGCGCGCCGATCAGATCGACCCAGACCAGCATGCGCAGCGCCTCGGCCAGTTCGATCAGTGCGAGGTCGCCGCCGCTGAACTCGGTGGTCTGCCCGGCCGAACCGGCGCCGGCCAGCGCCAGCAGCGCCAGGGCCGCCGCGGCCAGCGCGGCGGCGGCCGGCGGCTGCAACATCCCCTGGTGCTGCTGGCCGATCAGCAGGTCCAGGTTGGTGGTGCCGCCCAGCAAGCCGAGCGCCAGGATGACCAGGAACATTGCCGGCTCGGCCAGGCAGGCGATCGAGGCGGTGCGCCCGGCCGCCAGGCCCGCGGGCGCGGTGCCGGCATCCAGCGCGGCCAAAGCCAGCACCACCCGGGCGAAGCCCAGCAGCCCGGCCAGCACCAGCAGATCGCTCAGCGGCGCGAACGCCATCCCCAGGGTGAAGGACGGCACCAGCGCCGCCGCCACCGCCATCGCGGCGAAGCAGGCGATTGGTGCCGTGCGGAACAGCGGCGAGGCGTTCTCCGCCAGCACCGGCTGCTTGCGGGCGAGGCGGGCCAGGTCGCGCCACGCCTGCCAGGGATCCGCCCCGGTACGGCCGGCCAGCCTGGCCTCGGTCCAGCGCTGCAGGCCGGCCACGACCGGCGCCCCCACCAGCATCAGGGTGATGTGCAGGGCCTGCGCGAACGTGGCCAGGAGAAAGGTCACCTCGTGCCCGCCCAGGCGGACAGGGCGAGCATCGCCGCGACCACGATCAGCGCGACCGCGGGCGCTCGCAGTGGCGGCAGCACGGGACGGCGCCGCGGCAGCACGGGGCCGCGCGGCAAGGCGGTCGCGCCGCTCGTCATCCCCGCGAAAGCGCGGATCCGGCGCCCGATCAAGCATTCGGGCACCGCACAGGGTCCCGCTTTCGCGCGCATCACAAGCGGCGTGAAGCCGCCGCCGGCGGACTGGGTCGCCGGGTTGCCGAACGGCAGCCAGGCCGGTGGCGCCGCGAACCCGTCCACCCACGCCGGGCCGCCGACCGTACCGCTCGGAACGCGACGCAGGCGGCGCAGCCACAAAACCATGCCGGCCGCCAGCACCAGCAGGCTGGCGAGCGGCAAGGCGGCATAGCCAGGCGACTCGGCGCCGGTGGCGAGGCCCAGCAGGGACGCGCGTGCTTCCAGTCCCGTGCCGGTCAACGCGCGGATCGGCGCATCGGCGAGCAGCCGCAGCAACGGCCCGACGAACACGCCAAGCACCGTGGCGGCCGTGGCGAGCGCCAGCAATGGCCGCCGCGCCCGGCGCGACGGTTCGTCGGCCGCCGCGGCGCGTGGCGTGCGTGGCCGGCCAAGACAGACCACGCCCACCAGCCGCAGCAGCCCGGACGAGGCGAGCGCCGCCGCCAGACCCAGCACCGCAGCCAGGGCGCAGAGCAAAAGCTGAGACGGCAGGCCGCCGCCGCGAGGCAACGCCAGCAGCGCCTGGAACAGCAGCCAGGTCGCGGCGAACCCGGCCCCCGGCGGCAGCGCCGCGACTCCGAACAGCCCTGCCAGCAGGCAGGCAGTGGTGATCGGCATGCGGTGGACCAGGCCGCCCAGCCGGTCGAGCCGCCGCGTGCCGGCGCCCTGCCGGATCGCGCCCGCGACCAGCGGCAGCAGCGTGCCGCAGGTCGCCTGCAACGCCGCCAGCAGCAACACGGCGCCCAATGCCATGGCGGTTGCGGCGGGCAGGTCGGAAGCGCGTGCCGTCAGGGCGATGCCGAGGCCGATCGCCGTCAGCCCGGTCTGCCGCACCGTGCCGGCCGCGAGCGCCGTGTCGAGTTCCGCGCATCGGGTGGCCGAAAGACCACCAACCGCCACCGAAGCCGTCCCGAGCATCAGCAGCGGCAGGCCCCACCACCCCGGTGGCGCGGCGCCGATCGGGTCGAGCAGCAAGCGGAGCATGGCGTATGTCGCGACCGGCACCACGGCGCCTGAGAGCAGCGCGGCGGCAGCGGGTGCCGTGGCGTTGTGCCCTGGGGTCAGCCAGGCGTGCAGCGGCACCATGCCCGCCAGCGCGCCAGGGCCCAGCAAGGCCGCAAGCAACACCACCGGCGGCGCCGCACCGGCCGCCGCGATGACTGCGGCGGCCGCGAGCAGGGTCACGCCAAGCTGTGCGCCGGCGGCGCGGTCCGTGCTGGCGGCGGCGGTGTGGTCCGTCGTGCCGCCGGCGGTGTGGTCCGTGGTGCGCATGGCCCAGATCGCGCTGCCGGCCAGGGCGATGCCGGTGCCGCGGGCGAGATTGTCGCCGGCCAGCACCGCCAGACCAAGGCCGGCAAGGCAGGCCGGCAACAGGGCGAGCGTGCCCGGCGGTACGTCTGGGGCCACCGGGGGTGCGTCGGTAGCCGCGGCAAATGCGCCGATGGCGGCGCCTGCCGCGAACACCAGAACGGCGAAAAAGGCGGCGAGCGGATCCAGCGTCAAACGAAACGTGGCGCCCGGCGGCCCGAGCGGCAGTGCCAGCGTAGCCGGCGTGTCGTTCAGCAAAAGCGCAACCATGGCCAGCAGGGCGCCCAGCCCGGCCAGCCCCGCGGCGGCATAGCCAATGGACCGCCGTCCCCGCTGCGGCCACGCCACCCCTAGCACGCCCAGACCCGCCAGGGCTGCCATGATCGCCGTCAGCAACGTCAGAACCGGACCGTTCACGGAGGGGACGTTAGCAGAGGTGGGTGGAGTCGGGGGGAGGCCCGCTTAATCCTGCTGAGTGGCAAAAACTCGGATCGCCCGGAAGTTTGCGCCTGGCAAGCGATGGCCAGGCGAGCCGGCGGGCAACGCACCACCGACCTCGCGATTTGCTCGGTGCGAGCGTGCCCGGCGCACTGTGACTCCAGCGGAGCGAACCCGCGGTGGAAGAGCGGCTGCCGGTGAGCAACCGGCGGTCACGCAATCCGTGGCGTCACCAGCCGCGACAGCTCCTCCAGGCAGTCGATGCGGTCGATCCCCAGAACCATCTCCGCGATCCGCCGCGCTGCTTGCTCATCGACGGACTTGCTGGCCAGGCTCATGAACTTCGCATCGAGTTCATCGGCGCTCATCGGGTCTTCGGGGCTGCCCTTGCGATACAGGACCTCGGCCTGGTGCTGCGCACCGTTCAGGCAGCGCACGACGAGCCGGCACGCCACACGGAATTTTCCTTCGGCATCGTCGAACGCCGGTTCCACCTGCACGCGGACCCGCCCGATGAACGCCAGGATCCGCGGGTCGCGCAGCCTGGCCGCATGGAACTGGTCCACCCCCGCTTCGCGCTCGAGCGCCATCACGGCGATGCCGTAGCGCAGGTTCATCTGCGCCGACAGCACGCCCTGGATCCGGTTCGGGTCATACTCCCATCCGCAGTGGTGCAGCGTGTTCGTGCTGACGAACGCCGTCACGTCCTGCACGTCATCGACCGAAAGCCCATGTTCGCGCATGATCCGATCCATCGCGGTCATGGCTGTGATGCTGCCGTTCGACGCCGGCGCCGGCTTGTATCCCACCCGCAGGGTCTCCCAGCGCGATCCCAGGCCGGCGGTCAGTTGCGGTTCCGGCTGAATGCCGGCGAACGCCGACAGGAACCCGCCGGGCCGCGCCTCCAGCACGTCCGGAATGCCGGTGTAACCACGCTGCGCCAGCTCCGCCGCGTACACCCCGCTCTGCGCCGCGCGGCCGGAGTGGAAGCCTTTGGTCATCGCGCCTTCCTGCACCGCCATCAGGCCCGCCGCCTGCGAGCCGGCGATGCCCAGCGCGTGCCGCGCCTGCCCGGGGTCCAGGCGCAGCATGCTCGCCGCCGCCGCCGCCGCAACAAACACACCGGTGGTTCCCTGGTTGTGGAAGCCGCGCGCGAACATCGGCCCTTTCGCGGCGACTCCGATCCGCAGCCCGACCTCGTACCCGGCGACCATGGCCGTGATCAGCGCGCGTCCGGCGCCCGACGCCATGCCGGCGGACATGGCAAACGCCGCCGGCAGCGCAACCGATCCCGGATGCAGCGTCGCCTCGAGATGAATCTCATCGAGTTGAAACGAATGCGCCGCGGTCGCGTTGACCAGGGCCGCCTGCGACGCGGACGTTGACAGCGGCAGTCCGAACACCCCGGCCGGGCCGACGCCGCCCTCTTCCGCGGCCATGGCGGCAACCATCCGCACCGGCGGCAGGCTCGCCCCGAACAGGCAGCATCCGATGGTGTCGAGGATGCAGGTCTTCGCCTTCGCGACGACCTCGGCGGGAAGCTGGTCGAAGCCCAGCGCGGCAACGAACTCTGCCAGTTCCCGGGTTGGGCCCGGCGCGGCAATGGCGTGTGTCACAGGATTTCTTGCTCCGGTCCACGCAGGGTGCGCAAGGGATAAGACCCCGAACCGAGCTTCCGAAGCGCCGCCTCATCTACCTCGACGCCCAATCCCGGCCCGGTCGGCAGCGCGATGTAGCCGTTCTCCGGTTTCAACTGGTTCGGCGAAATCGTATCGACGAAATCGACATACGGCAGGAAATACTCGGTAATGATGAAATTCGGCATGGTCGCGGATGCATGCACCGTCGCCGCCAACGCCAGCAGCGTCGAATTGTAGTTGTGCGGCGAGCAGGCAACCAGGTGCGATTCGGCCATCGCCGCGATCTCCTTCAGCTCCAGGATGCCGCCGCAGCAGGCCACGTCCGGATTGATGATATCGACCGCGCGCCGTTCGAACACCGGCCGGAACGCTGCCTTGGTGTATAGCGCCTCGCCGGTCACCACCGGCAGGCAGGTCTGCTGGCGCACTTCCGCCAGCGCCTCGATGTTGTCGGCGTGGCAGGGCTCCTCGTACCAGTACAAATCGAACTCGGCGAGCCGCTTGCCAAGCCGGATCGAATGCATCGGAGCCAGCCGGCGGTGCTGCTCGATCAGGATATCGACATCCGGCCCGACTGCGGACCGCACCGCGCGCACCACCTCCACCGCCCGCCGTTCGTGCTCCTTCGGGATATAGCTGCGCCACGGGGTCGGCAGCGGATCGAACTTCAGTGCGGTGAACCCTTGCTGCACCACCCGCTCGGCCCCGCGCGCATAGTCGGCGGGGTTCTTCAGGCCGTAGCTCCAGCCGTTGGCATACACGCGAACCTTGTCGCGATAGCGTCCGCCAAGCAGATTGTACACCGGCTGGCCGCAGCTCTTGCCGACGATATCCCACATCGCCTGCTCGATGCCGCTGATCGCGCAGAACAACTCAAGCGAGCCACGACGCTGCGCGAAATCGTCAAACGCCATCAGGGTGAAATGCTTGATGTCGAAGGGGCTTCGCCCGACGGCGTAACGGCCAAGGTCGGCAAGCTGCGCCAGTACCGCCCGGTCGCGATCATACTGGGAATAGGCCTCGCCCCAGCCGGTGATCCCCTCGTCGGTTTCCACTTTTACGAAGATCAGGTTCTTGCGCCATCCGGGATGAACGGAGTAGGCGGTGACGTTGGTGATCCGCATCTTGCGATCCTGCCAAAGGTGTCGAAATTGTCGCGCGCGGACAGTGGCGCGGGCTGCCATCAGCCGGCGACGCCGCCGCTGCCGTGCTCAGGGAGCCCAAACCGCCTGCGCGTATGTGACCGTGGCCGTCTTGGCGCCGCTGAACCCAGCAAAGCTCTGCATCGCCTTGAACTGCTCCGGAGTGAGTGCCGTCGTGGTCGGATAGCCGGCCCCCGTGCCAATCGCCGCGGTCTGTACCGCAACCGAAATCTTCGGCTGCAGCTCATGCGCCAATTCCACCACCTTCGCCGGGTGCGCGTGCAGGAAGGTCATCGCATCGCCAAGCGCGGCGCGCACCGCCTCCACCGTCGCCTTGTGCGCCTTGCCCCATTTGCGTTCGACCGACATCACCTCGAACGGGGTGCTGCGCAGGCTCGGAACCTCGCCACCCCAAATGTCCGCGATCATCACCCCATACCCCTGCTCCACCGCGACCTGGCCAAACGGCACCGCGGGAGCGATCGCCCCGATCGCCCCCCGCGCCAGCGCAACGACCTGCGAGGTGTAGGGGCTGATGCCCACAACCGGAACCTCGCGCGGGTTGATGCCATACGAACTCACCAATGCTTCGAGTTGGTACTGCAGGCCACCCCCAACGTCGTACACCGCCACGGTCTGCCCGCGCAGTGCCTTCACCTTCTCGGCCAGCGGTGTCGCAGCGGTGATGCCGAGCCTGGCCGCCAGCGCCTTGCCCATGACGATCTGTTCCGGATACGTGCTGAGTGACGAAATGATCTGCAGGTCGCCGCCCTTCGATTCGGCGACCAGCGCCGGAGTGCTCGTCATGATGCTGAAATTCACGCTTCCCGAGACCAGCGCCGGAATGCTGCCCGCGTCCCCGGTGACCATCGTGAGGGTGACGGCGAGGCCGTGTTTCGCAAAAAACCCTTCCTTCAGCGCGATCTGCGGCAGGATGAGCTGCAAGCCGGGCGACGTATCGGCAATCGACACCGGCTGGAGATCCTTGGCCAGCACGGCCTGCCCCGGCAGGGCGAGCGCGGCGGCGACGAGCAATACCGCCAATCCTCCGGACAGCACTGCGATCAGCCGCTCAGGCATTGTTTTCATCGCGACGCTCCACTTTTTTTCGAGGCCCTGTTGACGAGGGCGTTGAGGGTCAATGACAGAACCGTCAGCACGAGCAGGCCGGCAAACACGCCGGCGGTGTCGAGCTGGGCCGTGGCGTACTGGATCGCATAGCCGATGCCGCGGCTCGATGAGACGAATTCGCCTACAATGGCGCCGACCAGCGCCTCCGGCACGCCGAGCTTCAGGCCGAGGAAGATCGACGCGCGGGCACCGGGAAAGATCACGTAGCGCCGCAGTTGCAGGGGTGAGGCGCCCATCAGCCGGACCGCGTTGATCGTGTCCGAATCGACATTGCGCATGCCTTGGTAAGTCGCAAAGAATACGAGGAAGAACGTCATCAGCGCCGCGAGTGCGACCTTGGGCGCGAGGCTGATGCCGAACCAGACGACCAGCAGCGGCCCCAGGGCGATCTTCGGAATGCCGTAGATGGCGATGATGAACGGATCGAGCAGACCCGCGAGGAGGTCGCTGCTCGCGAGGATCGCGCCGCACAGCACGCCCGCGCCGGCGCCGCAGAGATAGCCAAGCAGCACTTCTTCGAGCGTGGTGGCGAGGTCCTGCCACAGCGCGCCGCTCCGCGCGAGATCGACCAGCGCTTGAAACACCTGAACCGGCGAACTGGCAACGATCTGGCCGAGCCGCGGCCCGAAATACTGCCAGGCGCCGAGCGACACCAGAAGCAGCCCGAGCCGTCCGCCGTGGAGCAGCAGCCGTGCGCGGCGGCCCTTTCGTTCGGCCTCCTGATCAACGCCGCGGACCACGCCCTCGGCGAGCTCGAGCCGCACATCGCTCAACTCGCTCACTGCCCGGCACCTGCGGCCGGCGGGGCCGCGTTCGGCGGCGCACGCGGACGCGCATTCTCGGGTGGATCGAGCTGGTCCCAGATGCGTTGGTACAACTCGCGGAATCGCGGGATGAAGCGCGCGGTGACCGGATCCCGCGGTCGCGGCAGGTCGATCGGCACGATGTCGCGAATCCGGCCCGGCCGGCGGCTCATGATGACGACTTGGTCGGACAGCACGATCGCCTCCTCGATGTCGTGCGTGACAAAGACGATGGTGCGCCGCTCGGTGCTCCAGATCTGCAGCAGCTCCGCCTGCATGAGCAGGCGCATCTGGAAGTCGAGCGCGCCGAAGGGCTCGTCCATCAGCACCGTTTCGCCGGCATAGACGAGGGTCTGTGCCAACGCCGCGCGCTTGCGCATGCCACCGGAAAGTTCCTCGGGGAGGTGGTGCTCGAAGCCCTTCAGACCGACCAGGTTGATCGCCCAGGCCACCCGCTCCTCGGCTGCGGCATCCGTGCGCCGGCCGCGCAGCCGGTCGAGTCCATGTGCCGCAATGTCGAGCGGCAGACGCACGTTCTGCTCGACGCTGCGCCACGGCAGCAGCGTATCGTGCTGGGTCAGGTAGCCGGTGCCGACGCGCAGATGCTCTACCCGTTCGGTGCCGCAATGGATGGTGCCGGCGCTCGGCTTCTCGGTACCGACGATGAGATCGAGGATGGTGGATTTGCCGCAGCCGCTCGGACCGACGATCGCGACGAAAGCGCCGCGCGCGACATGGAGGGAGACGTTCGAGAGCGCCGTGATGCGTGTGCCGCGCTTGTAGAAATGCTTCGTGACCTCCTGCAGCGAGATCGCCGGCGGGGCCGCGGCGGCTGATGGGCAATAATCCCGATCCGGTGGCGCCCCGTACGGCAACGTCGTCCTGACCATCAACTGATTGCTGTATATCGCTCCGTGCCGCCGATCGCGCAACAACGCACGCTCCGCGGATCGGACGCATTGAACTGTCCGCGAGAATACGCGCGGCGGCAGGCGTTGCCAAGCTTGTGGCCAGCTCGTGTGGCCGGTTGGTGGCCGGCAAATGTTGCCTCCACCCGCTGTCGCCTCTAAGCAGAATCCGGCGGGTTGACCAACGGATGGCGCTCTGGCTCACTGCCGGCACCGATTCGCAGGTGCAAAGCATGGCTGGAAAATCGCCGCTCACGGCAACCGACGAACAACGCGCTGCGCTCGTGACGCTGGCCGGC
>DATLQW010000032.1:0-46762 GCA_035535035.1 Acetobacteraceae bacterium | reverse complement strand
ATCGTCATCGTCGGCGGGCATGGCAGATTCTGTCCGGGTGCCTGGGTTGGTGTCAGCACCCAATCTCTAGGCGATTCCAGACACTTGTACCATGCCCGTCAGCGAATCCCTGCTATGCGGTGAATAAGATGGGCTAGCTCGGCCGTTCGTGGACAGGGAACCTAGTGAGGTAATAAGGAGAGCCATCGCTGCGCTGCGGGAAAAGGAAAGCAAACCTGCGGCCATCGCGGCCGACCCACCACCGGCAGAGACGGACCTGATGGAATTTGATGGTGCCCACTCTCCAAACTTGGTATTTGCGAAACTGATCCGGGTCATCGTAGGCGACAAGCGTGGCCGTGCACGCTGGAATCATCTCTTGAAGGACATGGTTGATTTGCTTCCGCGGGAGAGCGATTTCGAATCCATCATCGCGTGAACTTCGCGCGCGGTGAACCGCCTAACGATAGCTTTATCTACTGTCAAAAGTCAGACATTCCGGTGCAATACCAAGATGCTAACCATGCTTGGCGGACCGTGGTGGACATTGCGACGCATCTGGGGATTAGCGTAGAGGCTGACGTTGAGTGGGAAAAGAGTCGTCCGGGTAAGACGACGCCCGCCTTCCCCGGCAAGCGTGGTCGGCTAGTCATCCGACCATAACCGCCCGCATCGCGAAGCAGTCCGCCATGTCCACCGCCCAGACCAACGACCGCGTCGACTGCAAGCCGCTGTGGGACGCGATGATGTCCTTGTAGGATGCCCGCACGGCAAGGCTCGCTGACGTTGTGGCGCACCGGCGAGGATATGGTTCGCCGCCCACGGATTCCAGTATATCATTGACGCCATGAGCACATCCCCCCGTCAGGCATCGATCGAGCACGACACCACGCCCTCGGCGCCAGTTACGGAATTCGGGATCGTGCGGACGCGGCGCGCCGAGCAGGTCGAGGGTGATCGGATTCCGCGGCATACACAGGGCACAGTAGTGGCCATCTATGACCGTGGCAGCGCCTATGCCGTCGAGATTGCCGACCTGCCAGGCGGTCCGGAGGTTGTAACACTTCGCGGCGACCAGATCGAGCGCGTTCATTGAGGTCGCTTGCATGGCGGGCGGCGCGCCGGACCGACTGCCGAACGCGGAGCATGCCGTGGTGGAACCGCGCCGCGTGCGTGACTACCTGCTGAACAGAGCCCATCCGAGCGGCGGATCGAAGTCGAAATTCGTCATGGCCTACGGGTTTGCCGCGACAGACTGGCATCTGCTGCGAACATCGCTGATCCAGCATGGCCGTACCAACAGCATCATGCGGCGTGTCGAGACGGCGTGGGGAATCCGCTACACCGTTGCATGTAGCTGCCGGACACCGGACGGACGCGATCCGTGCATCCGCACTGTATGGCAGATGGAAAGCGATCTCCCGCGCTTGCTTACCGTACTCCCTGGCCGGTAGTATCGGTCGATAATCGGAATAACGTGCTGCGGACTTGACCCACGTGCACCCGCCGTCACTCTCCCTGTGGCCGCGCGCCTCGAGGATCCCACCATGACCACCCAGACCAACCAGCGCATCGACGGCAAGCGGCTGTGGGACCTGCTGATGTCCATGGCGCGGATCGGCGCCACGCCGAAGGGCGGCGTGCGGCGGCTGACCCTGACCGAGGTGGACAAGCGCGGCCGCGACCGCTTCCGTGCAGAATGCGAGGCGGCCGGACTAACACTGCGCATCGACGCCATCGGCAACATGTTCGCCCGCCGCCCGGGCCGCGATCCCAACCGCTTGCCGGTGCTGTTCGGCAGCCATCTCGACAGCCAGCCGAGCGGCGGAAAATTCGACGGTGCACTGGGTGTGTTGGCGGGGCTGGAGGTGATGCGCAGCCTGAACGACCTGGGCATCGTCACCGAGGCGCCGGTGGAGCTGGTGAACTGGACCGACGAGGAGGGCAGCCGCTTCGGCCACTCGCTGATGGGTTCCGGCGTGTGGTCCGGCATCTATCCGCTGGAGAAAGCCTATGCGCTGACCGATCTGGAAGGCGTCACCGTGCGCACGGCGCTCGACGGCATCGGCTATCGCGGCCCGCAACCGGCGGCGTCATTCCCGGCGGATGCCTATTTCGAGCTGCACATCGAACAGGGACCGGTTCTGGAGCACGAGGAAAAACAGATCGGCATCGTCACCGGCGCACAGGCGCAGGTCTGGTACGACGCGGTGACGCTCGGGCAGGATTCGCATGCCGGCACCACGCCGCCCTCGGCGCGCAGGGACGCGCTGGTCTGTGCGGCGCGCATCATCGACCTGGTGGACCGCATGATGCGTGCGCGCGGCGAGGACGGCCGCGGCACGGTGGGCCAGCTTGTGGTGCTGCCGAACAGCCGCAACGTGGTGCCCGGCGAGGTGCGCTTCTCCGTCGAGTTCCGCCATCCGTCGGATGCGGAGGTCGATCGGCTGGATGCGGAGTTTCCCCCCGCGGCCGAAGCAGTCGCGCGCGACTGCGGGGTGAAGCTGGCGCTGACCACGCTGTTCCGGATTCCCGCGCAGCCGTTCGATCCAGCCTGCGTCGATCTGGTGCGGCAGGGCGCGGCGAAGCTCGGCTATTCGGCACGGGAGATCGTGTCCGGCGCTGGGCACGACGCGGTGTACGTGGCGCGGCACGTGCCGACGGCGATGATCTTCACCCCGTGCAAGGACGGGCTGTCGCACAACGAGGCCGAAAGCATCCAGCCGGAGGAAGCCGAGGCGGGTTGTCAGGTGTTGTTCCAGGCCGTGCTGGCGCGGGCAAACCGCACGCTCCCCTGAAGCCGCGCGAGACCGCCGCCGCAACAGCCCACATGCGCGGAAGCCACGGAAAAATCGTCGGACAAGGCAGGCATGGCATTGGCCGTGTCACGAGCACATCCCGGCGCGGCCTGCCCGGCACGGTCGCGTGCGATACCACCCGCCCGCGACGCTGCCTCATCCGTCGCCGCTGCGAGGTTTCACCACCCGCCCAGCCACAATCCGATGCCGTGCACCACCCCGACCGGAAAGAACGTCGCATCGGCGATCAGCAGCGGGCGCGCCCCGTTGGCGGCGCAAAACACCACGGAGGTGAGCCATGCCGCATAGGCGAATAATATCGGTACCGCAAAGCACAATGCGGTTTGCCAATCCATCGGTCCGTCCTTGCGGACTCGAAGTGCCTTGCGCATAAGAGCTCCCTTCGCAATCATGCCATCCGGGAATTCACCAAACGCGGCGCGGCTATCCCGGCCAGGCCGCCCGATCCTGCGGATGTAGCTCGAAACCGGCCGGCCGGCCATCCGCGCGCGCCGCCTCACCCGGCGGCAACGACGCATCCCAGCCATTGGCGTCGAACCGGTAGCCATTCACCCTGTCCGCCGCGCGCGACACCACGAACAGCAGCGGCGGCACCATGTCCTCCGGTTCCACAAGGCGCGGCGCGGTTCCCGCCCGGCTGCGGTCCCGCATCTCCTGCGCCATGCCGGGCGTATTCGCTCCTGCTCCCGGGTTGACGACGTTCACCGTCACGCCGGTGCCGGCGAGTTCCTTCGCCCAGACCTCGGTCGCCATCTCCAGCGCCGCCTTGGACGCGCCGTACGGCATCGCGCCGAGCATGTTCATGGTGCTGAGCTTGGTCGTCACGTTGACGATACGGCCCCAGCCGCGCGCCACCATCATGGGCGCCACGCGCCGCGCCATCTGGTCGGCGGCGACGTAGTTGGTGTCCATCACGTTCTGGATCACCTCGTCCGGCACCTCCCAGAACTTCCGCGGCGTGGCGCGGCGGAAGCGATCCGGCGCGATATAGGTGAAGGTAAGGCCGGCGTTGTTGACCAGGATATCGAGCGAACCGAACCGATCGGTACACGCCGCCACCACCCGGTCGCATTCGGCGGGCTCGCGGATGTCCGCGACCAGGCAGGCGACCTGCGCCGTGTGGCCCGCGCCGGCCAGCAATTCCCGCATCTCCGCCATGTCGGATTCGATATGGCCCACCGCCAGGACCCGCGCGCCGGCACGCGCCAGGCCGAGCGTCATCGCCCGCCCAAGCCCGCGCAGCCCGCCGGTAACGATCGCAGCCCGGTTGTCCATGTCCGTCCCCCGAAGCAAGGCTCCCCATCCCGTTGCGGGAGGGGGAGAATTTTGTTCGCCGCTTTACCCCGCGGCGCGGTATTGCGGCTCGGTGCGGAACGCCGGCATCACCTCGCGCGCGAACCGGCGCAGATTGTCGCGCGACGTGCCGCCGCCGTTCAGCAGCACGTATTCCACGCCCTGATCGCGCAACGTCTCCAGCTTGCGCGCGATGTCGTCCGGGCTGCCATACATCGCGCTCGCCTCGCTGGCCGCGCGGGTGTCGGAGAACGCCATGATGCTGGCGGTGTTGTGGCCGTCCGGCCGCTGGCTGATCGCGGTCAGCCGCTTTTGCGCCGCCAGCCGCCGGTCGATCGCCGCCTCCTTGTCCGCCGCGTCGCGTGCCACGTAGAACGCGCGCGCCACGCCGGCCATCGACGGATGGTAGTCGAACCCGTTCTTCTCCATCTCCGCCTGGTAGAACGCGACGCGCTCGGCAGCGGTCTCGATCGGGCAGAACTGGTCAACCAGCAGGTTGTGCCCGCGCTTCGCCACCCGGCGGATCGAGTCCTGATGGCCCGCGCCCTGCCAGAACGGCGGGTGCGGCTTCTGGTTGGTCGGCGGCTCAACAACGATGTCGTCGAACTGCCAGTATTTCCCGTGGAAGCTGAACCGCTCGTTCGATGTCCACGACTGCGTGATGATGTCGATCGCTTCCTCGAAGCGCGGCTCCGCCTCCTCCATCGGAATGCGGAAACTGGCGAACTCGTTGTGCCGGTAGCCCTTGCCGATGCCGAAATCCAGCCGCCCGCCGGACAGCAGGTCGATGGTCGCCGCTTGCTCGGCCAGCAGCACCGGGTTGTGCCACGGCAGCACGATCACCGCCGTCCCCAGCCGCAGCGTGCGGGTACGCGCGCCGATCCAGGTGAGCAGATTGAGGGTGGCGGAAACCTGGCCGAAGCCGGTGAAGTGGTGCTCGACGATGAAGCTGCTGTGGAAACCCAGCGCCTCGGCCTCGATGAGGTACTCGATATAGTCCTTGAAGCCGGCCGCGCTGTCCACGTCCGGACCGCCGCGTTGCGCCGTGGCGGCGCCGAATAAACCGAATTGCATCCGACGTTCTCCTGCTGCGTGGGTTCCCGGCCGCGGCGCCTGGACTGGCCCGCAAGTCTGCGTAGGATCGCAGCATACCACAAGTCGCGCGTGCCCGCGTGCGGCGCGTGCCCCGGGGTCGCGACACCTGGGGTCGCCACCCCATGCCCCCGCCCGCTTCCGCTATGCCGCCGGGCGGTGGGCCGGCCGTTCCGGTGGCGCCATGAATTGCGGGCCGGCCGGGTCGGTGACGTGACGCCGCAGGATGGCCTCGATCTCCAGCATCGCGGCGGCGTCCAGCGACCAACCCATGGCGTCCGCCACCGGATCGAGTTGTGCCGGACGCCGGGCGCCCCACAGCGCGATCGTCGGCCCGCGATCCAGAATCCAGCGCACCGCCAGCGCCAGGACGCCGCGGCCATAGCGGTCCCGCGCCAACCGCGCCAGCGCGTCCACCGCCGCGAGGTACTGGCCGTAACGCGGCTGCTGGAATTTTGGATCGGCCCGGCGCAGGTCGTCGCCGGCAAACCGCGTGTCGGCGCGCATCCGCCCGGTCAGCAGCCCGCGGCACAGCGCGCCATAACCCAGCACCGTCAGGCCGTGGCGTTGCGCCCAGGGGAGCACGTCGGCCTCGACGTCGCGCTCGAACAGGTTGTAGGGGGGCTGAACCGCATGCAGCGGCGCCACCGCACGGAATTGCTCCATCTGCGCCGGGGAGAAATTGCTGACGCCGATCGCGCGGATCTTGCCGGCGCGGAACAGCCGATCGAGTTCGCGGGCGGTTTCCTCGATCGGCACGGTCGGGTCCGGCCAGTGGACCTGGTAAAGGTCGATGTGGTCGGTGCGCAGGCGGCGCAGCGAGTCCTCGACCTCCTGGCGCACGCGGGCCGCGCTCGCGTCGCGGAACACCTGGCCGTCGTGCCAGTTCAGCCCCACCTTGGTGGCGATCAGCACGCGGTCGCGCCGCCCACCCTCGGCCAGCGCCTGGCCGACGATCTCCTCGGAACGGCCGAAGCCGTAGGCCGGGGCGGTGTCGATCATGCTGATGCCGCGATCGAGCGCCGTCTGGATCGTCGCGATCGACTCGCGCTCATCGGTGCCGCCCCACATCCAGCCGCCGATCGCCCAGGTACCCAGCGCGATGCGCGACGACGTCATGCCGGTTTCGCCGATCTGGATCTGGTCCATGTTCGCCTCTCCGTTTGCCGGCCGGTAACTGGGGTGCCGCGCCACCTTTGCACCCCGTCGCGCGACGAAATGGCGGCATGCGGATTGTGCATTTGGCCGGGCGGATGTCGGCACCGATATGTCCGGCCTGACGCTCGCCCGTGACATGTGCCGGCTGAGATCGCGGGTGCGACTCCGGCCAAGCTATCCCAATGCCAGCGGCCGGCCACCGCGGGGTGCTGTCCGGCATCCGGTGGGTGAAAAGCGAGGGGGGGTCTCTCCGCGCAGGGCGTTGATCGCGCGGAAGACGCTGCCGTCACGCAACCGGCTCGAACGCTGCCTGTTCGATAAGCTCGGGCGCCTTACCGAACGCCATCACCAGGTTCAGTGCCGCAGCGTCCGGTCTGTTGCGCCCCTGCCCCCAGTTCTGGAGCGTATCGATGTCGATGCCGAGCCCTTCGGCGAATTCGCGCTGGGACAGGCCGTGGCGCGCGCGCACTTCGGCGATCAACGCCGGATGGCGTTGGCGACGGCGGTAAGTGTGCACATTCATGGCCACCAGGTCGGCGGCGAGCAGCGGGATGTTCGCGCCCTCGGCGATCCGGCAGACGGCCAGCCGCGTCTCGGCCAGTCGGTTGATGGCCGCATGCGCGGCACATAACGTCGGCCCCGCCGCGCACAATCGCTTGGCGACCCAAATCGGCTTATCGAGCGGACCGACCAGGCGCAGAACCAGCGGTACCAACTCGCCGGAAAACGAGGGGGGCGGGTCGGCGTCCCGGACCGGCCCCAGACGCGCGAGTCGCGCCGTCAATTCGGAGTTCTTCGACATCAAGCAACTCCATAACCGACTGCGCTAGCAGCCTCCTGCTTCTCGAAGAACGGGATCAGGTCGCTCTTTCGCAGCTTGCGCCTGATCTCCACCTTTCCGATCTCGTTCACGCCGTGCACTTGAAAGACGGACTTGGCGGCGTCCAGGCCGATCATGGTAATGCTCATCGCGGGCGGCTCCCTCTCTACAGGTTCTCACGACCCGTACTGTGGCACATTGATGCCGTTGGGGCCGTCCACCCCATCTGTCGGACTTAACACGACGCGGACATCCGCACTGGAATCGCAACGTCGATTCGCCGCCAGTTTGGATGCCGTGCATGAGCAATTTTCGCCCGACCGACCGTGAGACCTGGTTCCTGATGCCGCCCTCGGTCGATGAGTGGCTGGCGGAACGGCACCTGGCCCGTTTCATCGTGGAAGTGGTGGAGGGTCATGCCGGTGGCCGGCGGTGGGTTCGAACAATGCTACAACGCGCAAGCGATGGTGGCGGCGGACAGCCTGTTGGTGGTGGCCACCGATGTGGTGCAGGCAGCGAACGACAAGCAGCAGCTTGAGCCGATGGTGGACAAGCTGAAGGCTCTGCCCCAGGAGCTTGGCACGGTCGAAACACGGCTGGCCGACAACGGATATTTCAGCGCGGGCAACGTCACGGCCTGCGAGGCCGGCAACATTGCACCGCGGATCGCGACGGGGCGGGAAGCGCATCACCCGTCATTGGCGGAGCGTTTCGCCGCCGCGCCTGCCGCACCGGCTGACCCTACGCCGGTTCAGGCCATGGCGCACCGGCGGAACACGCCGGAAGGCAAGCGGCTCTACGCGCGACGCAAGCAGGTGCCGGAGCCGGTTGTTCGGCATCATCAAGTCGGCACTGGGCTTCCGTCAGTTCCTGCTGCGCGGGTTGGACCGCGTCCGGGGCGAGTGGAGTCTTGTGACCATGGCCTGGAACCTGAAGCGAGTGTTCGCCCTTTGCCCCTCCGCATGAGGGGGGCAAAGGGCTGCCACATCCAAATTCACGAATACATAGCCTGCCCACGACGCGTCCGAGCCTTTTTGAGTCAGTGTGAAGCAACGCAGCCTCACGAACCGTACGCCACCCGATCGAACCGGGGATACTGCTCCGCTCTTACGGTTCGGGCGGTGAACTCAGTCCGACAGGCGCCAGCCCGGCACTCTACCGTGAACGCCATGGCCGACGATCCGATCATTCAGTGCATCGACAACTGCCTCCGTCGCCTGCGCGGTAGTGGCCGATCCGGGGCAGGAGCGGGATGCCGCTTCGCCCTGCACTTTGCCCACCTGCCCGGCCCGCGCTATCTGTGCGCCGGAAGCGAGAGACCTGAATGGAAGATGATCAGGAGCAGCGGCCGGAAAGCCTGCTGCCCTATGAGCAATGGACCGAGACGGCGCTGCGCCAGGTGGTGGCGCAGGCGATCGCTCATGTCGCGGTGCACGGCCTGCCTGGCGACCACCATTTCTACCTGACCTTCCGCACCGACCATCCCGGCACGGTGATCCCGCCCCGGCTGCGGGCGCAATATCCGCAGGAGATGACCATCGTCCTGCAACACCAGTTCTGGGACCTCAAGATGGACCGGGAGGCTGGCCTGATCAGCGTCGGCCTCTCGTTCGGCGGCGTGCCGGCGACGCTGGCCGTTCCGCTCGATGCGGTGACCGGCTTCGCCGACCCGCACGTGCGCTACGGCCTGCGATTCCAGGTCACCCTGCCGGGGGACGCGCCGGCGGAGCAGCCGGAAGCACCGGCGCCAGAGGCCGCCTCGCCGGCGGATCAGGCCAGGCCCGAGACGCCGCCGGCGGAAACGCCGCAGGTGGTCAGCCTGGATGCGTTCCGCCGACGCGCGCCACCCAAGGAGTGACCGTCCCTGCGACAAGCGCGGCGACGAAGCGATCTCTTGCGGGACACTGCGTCATCGGCGCGCCTCTCGCAATGACACTGTGTCGAAGGACTGCTGCATCATGAACGCTCCGCTGCCTCGGCCGTCAGGGTTCCGCTTTTCGCCGATGTTTCCGCTGGGTCCGGAGCGTACGGCGTGGAAGGCGTTGCCGGCCGATGGCGTGCGCACCGTCGCGTGCGACGGCCAGACCGTGCTGCGCGTCGCGCCGGAGGCGTTGTCGGAACTCGCGTTCCAGGCGTTCCGCGACGTGTCGCACCTGCTGCGGCCGGGGCACCTGGCGCAGTTGCGCGCCATCCTCGACGATCCGGAGGCCAGCCCCAACGACCGGTTCGTGGCGCTGGACCTGCTGAAGAATGCCAATATCGCCGCCGGCGGCGTGCTGCCGATGTGCCAGGACACCGGCACGGCGATCGTGTTCGGCAAGAAGGGCCAGCGCGTCTGGGTGGACGGCGACGAGGAGGAGGCGCTGAGCTGGGGCGTCCACCGTACCTACACCGAGACCAACCTGCGCTACTCGCAGATGGCCCCGCTATCGATGTTCGACGAGGTGAACACCGGCAACAACCTGCCGGTGCAATTCGATATCGCCGCCTCGCCGGCCGGGCACCACGACGACGAGCTGCATCTGATGTTCGTCGCCAAGGGCGGCGGCAGCGCGAACAAGAGCTTCCTGTTCCAGGAGACGCGGGCGATCCTGTCGCCGGACAAGCTGCTGGCGTATCTTGGCACGAAAATGCGGACGCTGGGGACGTCGGCCTGTCCACCGTACCACCTCGCGATCGTGATCGGCGGCACCAGCGCGGAGCTTACGCTGAAGGCCGTGAAGCTGGCCTCGACGCACTGGCTGGACACGCTGCCCACCAGCGGCAGCATGGCGGGGCACGCCTTCCGCGACATGGAGATGGAACAGCAGGTGCTGGAACTGTCGCGCAACATCGGCATCGGCGCGCAGTTCGGGGGCAAGTATTTCTGCCACGACGTGCGGGTGATCCGGCTGCCGCGGCACGGTGCGTCGCTGCCCGTGGGGATCGGGGTTTCGTGCAGCGCCGATCGGCAGATTCTGGCGAAGGTGACGCCGGACGGGGTGTTCCTTGAGCAATTGGAGACCGATCCGGCGAAGTATCTGCCGGAGACGACCGACGAGCATCTGGGCGACGCAGCCGTCGCGGTGGACCTGAACCGGCCGATGGCGGAGATCCGCCGGCAGTTGTCGGCGCATCCGGTGAAGACCCGCGTCATGCTGACCGGCACGATGGTGGTGGCGCGCGACATCGCGCATGCGAAGCTGCAGGAACGGCTGGAGCGCGGCGAGGGCCTGCCGGCGTATATCAAGGACCATCCGGTGTACTATGCGGGGCCGGCGAAGACTCCCACCGGCTATGCCACCGGCAGCTTCGGCCCGACAACCGCCGGGCGGATGGACAGCTACGTGGCGGCGTTCCAGGCGGCCGGCGGTTCGCTGGTGATGCTGGCGAAGGGCAATCGGTCCCGCGCGGTGCGCCAGGCGTGCAAGGCGCATGGCGGATTCTATCTCGGCAGCGTCGGCGGCCCGGCGGCCCGGCTGGCGCTGGAGTGCATCCGCAAGGTGGAGGTGCTGGAGTATCCGGAACTCGGCATGGAAGCGGTGTGGCGGATCGAGGTGGAGAATTTCCCCGCGTTCATCGTGATCGACGACAAGGGCAACGATTTCTACGAGGGGATGGAGTAGGCGAAGCCGCTGCCCGTCGGCCGCCGCAGTGGCGGCGTCGCGCGGGCGATCACGCGGTACGCGGCTGCGCGCGTAGCGCGACGGCGACTATGCGATCGAGCATCTCGGCGACTTCGGGATCCACCTCAGCCGGTGGCATGAAGCGGACCAGGCGGTGGTGGTCCGCCTTCCGAAACAACAACGGCTCCTTCGTCAGCGCGAAGTATCGCCGGAAGATCGGATCCAGGACCTCGTCGGTGGCCTTGATGTCGCTCGACCAGATATCCTTTCCCAATGTTCGCTGGGCAGCCTCGATCTCGTCGATGGCAACCCGCATCGCGTGCACTCGCCCCTGGGCGAACAGGTCATTCGATTCCTCACCCTTCGCCCAGGCCTCAAGCACGTCGCGGCGTGCCAGATAGTTCTCGATCTCCCGGCGCGACCACATCAGGGCCTCTGCGCCAAGATCGCGCGGCGATCGGTCGAGTCTGTCGAACAACGCGACGCCGACTACGTCTGCCTTGGCCTCCCGGAGCGCATAATAGTGCCGCTGTACCCTGCTCGGGTCATTGGCGACGTACATGACGAAGGGGCGCTCAAGCACCTTCCGGGCCGGGTGGTCCAGTTTTTCCGCGAACGCAAGAAGTACCGCGAGGTCAGTCGATCCCTCAAGGTACAATACCCACCCCTGCAATTCCGCCTGATATAAATGGTCGATCGGATATTCCGCGAGCCACTTCCTGACCTGGGAACCGCGATCATCGATGCGGTGCGGCCTGCCGACGAATGCGACCAGCGTGTCTTTGCGCGCCGCTTCCTCAAGGACGACCTCTGAATGACTGGCGGCGATGATCTGGCTGCCATGCTGCTGTGCGAGTTCGCTGAGCAGGTTATAGGTCTCCCGCTGGCGGACGACTTCCAGGTGGGCGTCCGGCTCGTCCAGCAGCAGCGTGGTTCCCGGATTGGCCAGCACATAGGTCAGCAAAAGCAGAATTTGCTGCTGGCCGCGCCCGGCGGAGGAGAGGTCGAGACTGGCGCCGTCCTGCTGCTGATAGGCCATGGTGATCTCACCACGTGCAACCACACTCTGCGGCGGCAGGAGCGTGACGCGAAATAGCTGCCGCATATAGGAAACGAGCTGGTCCCAGAGGTCCGGCTTTTCTTGCCAGAGCTGATGACACAGGTTGCGTAAGACCTGCGCGGTCTGTCCCTCGCCGATCAGGACCTCGACACGCCCGGGCTCCCATTTCGGTTCGACAGCCGCCAAACCCGACATGGCCGGAAGCAACGCGACACGGACGCCGGCGGCGGCTACCGGTACCGGCATTCGCCCAGATTGGGGTTGTTCGGAAAGGCGTTGTGGACGGACGTAGATGACTTCCGGCCCCGAGTAATCGAACTCCAGTCCGCATTCCCAGGCGCCACTCGGTCCGACGCCACTCACGGTTATGTCGATGCGGAGATTGCGTGTGATTGTGTGGCCGTTCTGCCGGAAGCCCTCCCGCACATGCAACCCATGCCAAAGCAGATTTGTCTCCGGAACCGGGATCGAGACAAGGTCCCGACGGTTGATCGGCACGCCGACCCGTTCCCGCGCCGTGGAACCTTTGCCACGCTCGGCCTGCCAGGCCTTCAGGCCCAACTGCCATAGCGCAATGGCCTGAAGCGCAGCGGTCTTGCCCGAATTGTTAGGGCCACAGAGCACCGTCACCGGCCCGAGCTCTATGTCGACATCGGAAAACACCTTGAACCTGCGTATCTGCAGTCTTGTCAGCACCGGACGGCCTCAGAGCACTATCATCGCTTTCACGCAACGCTGACGCCAAGGTCCGGAGACCGAGGGAAGCGGCTGGTTGCCAAGGCTACCCTGCCGCTCGACGCACGCAAGGCTTTGGCGAGCATCATGTTGTCGCCAGCGTCGGTATCCGATGGCAGATTTGGCATCGACTGTCCAACATCCGATTGCCGGTCCCGGCCACGCACCCGCCTACGTTGCGGCTCGGGGCGAGGGGCGATTGAGGCGATTGTCGGGCGCCTCGCCTTCCTCCGGCATTGCTCCGTTTGCAGCGCTTCGGAAATCGGCTACTTGCTGCCGTCTGGCCAGGAGAAAGTGACACCGCGATGCGCCTTACCATCGACCGCATCGACCACCTCGTGCTGAACGTGCAGGACGTCGAGATCACCGCCGCCTGGTACCAGCGCGTACTGGGCATGGAGCGCGAGGTGTTCGGCCCGAAGCAGCGCACCGCGCTGAAATTCGGCGGCCAGAAGATCAACGTGCGGCCGGCCGATTCCGATCCGGGAAGCTGGGTGACCGGCGTCAACGACCAGCCAGGTTCCGGCGACCTCTGCTTCATCACCGCCGCGCCCCCCGACGTCGTGATCGCCCATTTGCACGATTGCGGCGTGGCGATCCTGGAAGGGCCGGTGCAGCGCGAGGGTGCGCTCGGCGCGATGCAGTCGGTGTATTGCCGCGACCCTGACGGCAATCTGGTGGAGATCGCCACCTATCTGCGGTAGCAACGCCAGCCGTCCCGACCCGATGGCCCTGAACATCGCCGACTTCGACTTCGACCTGCCGCCGGACCGCATCGCCCAGCATCCCGCCCGGCCGCGCGACGCGGCGCGTCTTCTGCATGTCAAAAGCGACGGCTTGGCGGACCGGATCATGCGCGACCTGCCCGATCTGCTGCGGCCAGGCGACGTGCTGGTGGCGAACGACACGCGAGTGATCCCGGCGCAACTCAGCGCGCACCGGCTGCGCGCGGGCGACGCGTCGCCCGCGCGCGTCGGCATCACGCTCGACCGCCCACGCCCCGACGGCGCCTGGCACGCGCTGGCACGCAACGCCCGGCGGCTGCGCGCCGGCGACGTGCTGCGCTTCGACGGCGCCGGCGACCTGGCCGCCACCGTCCTGCAACGCGATCCGGACGGCGGCGTGGCCCTGGCGTTCAACCGCTCGGGAACAGCCTTCGCGGCGGCACTGCAAGCAGCCGGCGCGCTCGCCCTGCCGCCCTACATCGCCCGCCCGCACGGTCCGCTGCCCGCGGACGCCGCCGACTACCAGACCGTCTTCGCCGCGCGTGAGGGCGCGGTCGCGGCGCCCACCGCTGGCCTGCATTTCACCCCGACCCTGCTGGCGGCGCTGGAAGCCCGCGGCGTCCGGCGCGTCACGCTGACCCTGCACGTCGGCGCCGGCACGTTTCTGCCGGTCCGCGGCGACGACATCGCGCGCCACCGCATCCACGCCGAACGCGCAGAGATGCTTCCCGCCGCCGCCGCCGCCATCAACGCCGCGCGCGCCGCCGGTGGGCGCGTGGTCGCCGTCGGCACCACCAGCGTGCGGCTGCTGGAAACCGCGGCCGACGCCGCCGGCCGCATCCAGCCCTTCGCCGGCGACACCGCGCTGTTCATCCTGCCCAACCATCGCTTCCGCGCGGTCGATCTGCTGCTCACCAATTTCCACCTGCCGCGCTCGACGCTGTTCATGCTGGCCTGCGCCTTCGCCGGCACCGCGACGATGCGCGCCGCCTATGCCCACGCCATCGCCGCCGGCTACCGCTTCTACTCCTACGGCGACGCCTGTCTGCTGGAACCCCCGGCCTGATGCCAGTCGCGGATTTGCTCGCCCGTCCACACCGGCACGTCCGGTTTTTGGCCGATCACCTCCGTGACCTCGCGGCAATACCTCATACGTGCGGGGCGCCCATGATCCATTGACATGGGTCATGGCGCTCCCCTGGAAGCTGGCCCATTGTCTGTCGGGTCGGAAACCGGGAAGGCCGCCCGATCGGCCATGGCGGACAGCCGACTGGAGCGGATGCATGGCAGCCGGCGAGACACGCGTGATTGCGGTAGTGGACGACGACGACGGAGTGCGGGACTCGCTGGCGTTCCTGCTGACGGTTGCCGGCCACAAGGTGGCCGCCTATGCGTCGGCGGCCGAGTTCCTCGAGCGGTGCGATCTGAACCATGTGGCAGGCCTGATCCTCGATCATCACATGCCGCAACAGACCGGACTCGAATTGCTGGCGAGGCTGCGCGGGGATGGCCGCAACGTGCCGGTATTGCTCCTGACCGGCTCGCCCTCGCCGGACATTGTGGCGCGGGCCGGCATGCTGGGCGTCGATCAGGTGGTAGAGAAGCCGATGTCCGACGCGGGGCTGATGGAATTCGCCGAGCGGGTGGCGGCGTAGGGCAAGCCCGACAACCGCTCCCGCTGCGCGGCAGAGGCCGGCGCAGCGCAGCGCGAGGATGCCGACCCGATCGCCCTCACCCGCGATGCTCACCGTTGCTCCGCTTTACGGTTCAGCCGCGCCGCCCCGCTTCGCAGGCGACGTTTTTTGCCGCACGATGCGGCCATGCAGGACGGCCAGCTCGACCTTTTCGGCTCCGCCGGCATCCGGCCGGACGCCTCGCCCAACCCACAACCACGGCGCGAGATGCCGCCGGTCGCGAACCTGACCGATGCCGCGCTGATCGACGCAATCCCCGACGCCAGCCAGGCCGCGTGCCAGGCGCTCGCCGGTGAGGCGGCGCGGCGCAAGCTGGTCGCGGCGGTGCCGGCGCTCGATGCGTTGTGCCGCCGGTTCAAGGGCTTCGGCCTACAGCACGCCATCCCGGAGCAAACCGCGTCTTTGCAGGCCCTGGCGGCGATCGGGGGGGCGGACGCCGTCGCCGCACTCCGTCGCATCGTCGTCGGAGAGGTGGTCGCCGGCCCCGGACAGCGCGAGGCGGTGCGCGCCGCTGCCGCCCTCCGCTGCATCCTGCCGGAGCCAAAAGCGGCGGCGCTGCTGCTTCATGCCGATCCGGAAGTCCGCGCACTGGCCTGCCGCTGCGCCCCCCGCGCCACGCCGATCGCCGGATTGCTCGCCAGCTTGCTCGAGGACCTCAATCCGGGCGTGGCCACCGCCGCCGCCAAGGCGCTCGGACGCATGGGCCGGGCAGAGGGCCGGCCCTGGCTCATCCGGCTGCTGCGCCATAGGCCCGACGCCGAAGCGATCGAGGCGGTGACGCCGGTGGCGGACGAGGAATGCACCGTCTTGCTCGGGCGCATCGCCCGCCACCAGGCGGCGCTGCGCGACGCCGCGACGACGGCCCTGGAAGCGATCGAAACGCCGCGCGCGGCGGCGGTCCTGGCGGCGCTTGGCAGCCCGGGCGCCCCGCACCCAGAGGGCTGAGTCGGAGGCCCCATTCATTGCTTCCCGCACCGGCCGGACGCTAGATTGCGGCGCTGCAAGCTGGCCGCCATACGCAGGATTTCCGCCGACATGCACTGCGTTCCCGCAATCGCACCCGAAACCGCCGTCGCGCGCCGGGGCCGGAACCGCCGATGAGTCTGTTCGGCGGCGGCAGACCGCGCCAGCGCCGGAATCGACACGGCTCGGCGGTATGGCGCTCGCCGGAGCAATTGCAGCAGCGCCGGCAGCGGCGGCGGATTGACACCGCGGAAATCCTGGCCTGCGGCGCGGTCGCCGTCATCTGCGCCGCGCTGATCTCGCTGATCTGGATCAACACCGACCGCGCCATCCGCGCCCAATCGGATGATACCCGTGGGCGGGTGGAGGCGGCGATTACCGCCCAGGCCGCCACGTTGGCTATCCAGGCACAGCACGAAATGCTGATGATCGACCAGTCGCTGGACATCCTGCAAACGGCCTGGAACGACAATCCGGCCACGTTCAACCTCGCCGCGTGGCGCCAGAAGATGCCGGCGCTGACCGCGGTGGCCGACGATCTGTTTATCGCCGACAACAAGCACCTGATCGTGCAGGACATCATTCCGGCGGCGGTCGGTCAGGGGATCGGTTCGGCCTACGCCACGTTCGCCAACGGCTCGCTGGAGCCGATCCATCGCTTCGGCCTGCACGGGCGCGACAACGGGATGCTGGTCGGCGAACTGGGTTCCGGCGGAGTGGTCCGGCAATACCTGATGTACCTGGTCCGTCCGCTCGGGAAACCGGCCGGCTGGATCATCGGCGCCTCGTACCGGTCCAGCGCGCTCACCGCCGTGTTCGCCTCGGCCGGGCTGGGCCGCGGCGGCCTGGCCGCGCTGATCGATACCCATGGCGGCGGCGTTCAGGCCCTGGCCGGAACCGCGGCGTTGCGGCCGAAGCTGGCCCTCGGCAACACGCCGATGTACGCGGCGATGTTGGCGCGACCGGACGGCGGGATATGGATCGGCCGCACCGCCATCGACGGCGTGGAGCGCATCGTCGCGTTTCGCCGCGTCCCCGGCCGCGACCTGATCGTGCTGGTGGGTGTGGATCGCGACCGGGCGATGGCGTCGGCGGACACCTGGGCGGACGGTGCTCGATCGCTGGCTGCGATGGCCTCGCTGCTGGTGCTGGCGATCGGCGGCACGCTGTTGTGGGAGTTGTGGCACCGGCGCGGCACGCGCCGCCGCCGGCGGGCACTGGCGCAGGCGCAGGCCCTGTTGGAAGCCGCACAGGGCGATCTGGCCGCCATGCGGATGCGGGCGGCGGCCGGCACGGCGCAAATGCGGGCAATGCTCGACTGTGCGTCCGACGCTGTGGCCGTGATTGATGGCGAGCAGCACCTGGCCGCATGGAACCAGAACTTCGCGGCCTTGAGCAATCTGCCGGAGTCAGCGTTGCGGGAGGGGCTGCCGCTCGATGACCTGCTGCGCCATCTGGCTCTGGCCGGGCGGTTCGCGGCGCCGGAGGAGGATATCGAGGCGGAAGTCAGCCGCCGCATCGCGTTGCCGCGGCCGGAATCCGAGGTCGGGGAGTTGGCCGAGGCCGGGCCCGACGGCACCAGCCTTGTGCTGCGCGCCCAGGCGGTGCCGGATGGCGGTTTGGTGCTGACCCTGCGGGCCGCCGACGGGGTGGCGGTACCGGACGCCGCCGACGAAGCGACGACCGCCGATCCGGTGGAGTGGTAGCCACATCCGTCGCCGCTCGCCGTGCGGGTGGCCGAGCTCTGTCGCGCGGCCTCAATCCCCCGCCACCGCCGCCGCGGCCGGACGCGCATGGCGGCGCATCAGCAGCAGCAGTGCCAGCGGCGGCAGCACAGTCAGCGTCATCATCCGGAAGTCGTTGTTGTAGGCAACGATCTGCGCCTGCTGCGTGATCATCTGGTTGAGCAAGGCCGCACCGTGCGGCGTCCCCGGGTTCAGCATATGCGATACCGCGCCGCCGCCCTGCAACACCCGGTCGAACGGCGTGATGTTGGCGGCGATGTCGGCATGCATCGCCTGCGTGCTGCGGGTCAGCGTGAACGAAGTGACCGAGATGCCGATCGCCGAGCCGATATTGCGCGCCAGCGATTGCATGGCGGTGCCCTCGCCGCGCAACTGCGCGGACAGGGTGGTGTAGGCCATCACCGTCATCGGATTGAACACCAGGCCGATGGAAAACCCCTGCACGATCATCACCACCCACATCTCCCGCTCCGTGATGTCGGGCGTCCAGGTGCTCATCACGTACAGCGCCCAGCCGAGGATCAGCAGACCCACCGCCATGATCTTGCGCTGGTCCACCTTCATGCCGAGCCGGCTGGCGAGCCACATCGAGGCGATGGTGCCCAGGCCGCGCGGCGCCATCGCCCAACCGGCGGTATAGACCGGATAGCCCGCCAGATTCTGCAGGTACGGCGCGAGCAGGGCCGCGGTGGCCAGCATGACCGAGGAGACGAAGAATACCATGACCATGCCGGCGGAAAAGTTGCGGTCCTTGAACAGGCCCGGCGACAGGAATGGCTTGTCCGCGGTGAACATGTGCACCATGAACAGATAGAAGCCGAGGCCGGCCAGCGTCGCCTCGACGATGATCTCGCGCGAGGCGAACCAGTCCAGCGTCTGGCCGCGATCCAGCATCATCTGCAACGCGCCGGCGCCGAGCGCCAACATGGCGAAGCCGTACCAACTGAATTTCAGGTGTGGCCGCGCCGGCGCGCTGGGCATGAACAATGCCAGCCCGGTGATTGCCAGGATGCCGAACGGCAGGTTGACGTAGAACACCCACCGCCAACTGTACATGTCGGTCAGATAGCCGCCGAGCGTCGGCCCCATGATCGGCCCCATGGTCACGCCCATGGAAAACAGCGCCATAGCCTGCGCGCGGCGGCTGAACGGATAGATGTCCAGCATCGTCGCCTGCGACAGCGGCGCGATCGCCGCGCCGCACATCCCTTGCAGCAACCGGAACGCGACGAGCTGCTCCAGCGACTGCGCCGCGCCGCACATCATCGAGGCGATCGTGAAACCCGCGATGCAGACGATGAACAGCTTCTTGCGCCCGAAGCGCACCGCCATCCAGCCGACCGGCGCGGTCATGATCGCCGCGGCGATGACGTAGGAGGTGAGCACCCAGGTGATCTCGTCGGCGGAGGCCGACATGCTGCCCTGCATGTACGGCAGCGCGACGTTGGCGATGGTGGAATCCAGCGTCTGCATCAGCATCGCCAGCATCGCCGAGGCGGTGATCAGGCCGCGATGCGGCAAATGAGTGAGGTCGGACATCTATCGCGTCATCCGCGCCGGCTGGTCATGGCGGCAACGCGTCGTCCCCGCGAAAACGGGAACCTGGCTCAGGGGGGCCTTGGGTCGGCATGGGGTGGCATTGTCCCGGACGTTCTTGGCAAGCGGCCAATTCTGCGCCCCGCCGCGCGATTGCACCACTGCCGGTCCGGCATGGCTGGGGCCGGCGAGGCAGGCGGTCGGCCGGCACGGCGTGGCCGGGACCCCGAGGCGGGGTGATCGGCCACGCAGAGCCGGGATGGATCAGTCGGGCGCAATGCCCGGTTGGCGCGGGCTATCCGCCCGGCGCCGCTTCCGCCTCGGGGTCCTGCGCCGGCAGGTCGGCAAACGCGTAGATCTCCGACAGCGGAAGCACCAGACCGACGCTTGGCAATGGCAGGATCGCATCGACGCCGCCGAGCGCCTCGAAGCTCCATGCGCCATCAGGCTGAAGCCGGTAAACGTGGCAGGCCGGTTCGGACTGGTAGAATTCCACGATCTCCCGGGCACCCTCGACCGCTTGCAGCTCGCGTCGTTTGGCGTCGCGCTCGGTCCAGTTTTTCAGTTCCGAGGGCGGAATCACCTCGAACATGATCCGCGGATGCTGGCCGCAGCGGACCAGCGCGTCGGGAATTCGCGCCGTGGCACGCTGCGCCGATTTCGGCACGGCGTCGCTGCCGTTTTCCGGGCGGCAGCCGTCCGGGTTGCCCCGCAGCCGGCTGACCAGCGCGCCCGTCAACCCGGCCAAAATGGCACCGTGCTCCGGCGTGGGCGCGGCGTGGGCGACGATGCGGCCATCCACCAGCTCATAGCGCCACGCCCGGCCGAACACGTGCTGGTCGGTGGCAAGGAAACGCTCGGCTGTCCAGGTCGGCTCCGGGATGCGCACGGCGACGGTCATGGATGCCTCCGGGTGGGAGAATAGCCCTGTCAGGTCCTGCACGCGAGCAGGTTCGGCCGGCGCCGAAACCGAGCCGTGTTGCACGGCGTCACGGATCGACCGGCCTACGCCAGGCGAAACACTTGATTGATCAGGATCTGAAACGTCTCCACGGGCGCCAGGCTTGCCGAATGACACAACCGGCCCGCGGCGAGCGGCCCGATCGCAGCGCCGTCCATGAACCGGGCGCTATACGTGCACTGGTATCGGTCGGCAGCCGCATTGCGCAGACGTACACTCAAACCGCGTAACGGCGCACTCAGGCCACGCGTCCCGCAGAAGACGCCGCCGGAAACCCACAGCAGTGGCTGTTCGACGCCGGTAATGCCAAGATACTCGATATCTTCGGCTGCGATCCCCTGACGCGGCGCAATGCTGAACCCCTCGATCCACAACCCGCGTCCTGGCACGCCGATCCATGTGCCGCACGCGCCGGTCACGTCGCCGACGTTGTGAACATGGGCAACGATCTCCGCGGTGACAGGGCGGACCTGGGCGGTCGGCCCATCGTGCCGCAGAGAAATGTCGCCGAATGACGATGCGGGCGGCGCCGGCGTTTCCAGGAGGAAGCGCGATCTCCATGCCTGGTTGATCTCGTTCGCCTGACGCCGATACCGCAACCGGCCCGGATCCATTTTCAATCCGGGCAGCTCCAGGCGCCGCGCGATCTCGTCCAGTTCCTGCCGCGGCGCGCTGACCAGCCTTTCATGCTCCACCGCGATCGGCACAATGCCGTTCAGCCCGAAGAACTGCTCAAAGCTGAGATTGAGCAATGTGATGTCACGCAGGTGCTGTGCGATGCGCTCGGATGAATAGCTCAGCTTGTCGTCCGGCAATCCGATGGGCGAGTCCCAGGCCCAGCGATTGTTCTGCTCGGCAATGGTTCGGGATATGGCCTGTGCCAGCTTGTCCACGCGGTTCAGGAACAGGAAGTCGGATCGGCCGATGATCTGGTCGAGGATTCCCGACTCGGCCAGAAGGACGATTTGCTCCGGAGCCAGCTTGGCGCTGTAGGTGTCGTTCCAAGCGTCCCTACGGACGACATGCTCGAAATATTGGCGGAACGATCGCAGGCCATGCTCCTGGCAACACGCCAGGACATCGCCGGCATTGAACGCTTCGTAAGCCGGCCCGAAGAATCCTGTCGAACCGAGAAGATCCCCGAGATAGGCAGACCCGCCGCGGTTGGTGAAGCATGTGAAAACGAAACGCAGCGCCGGCGGCAAATCAGCCGGTACGCCCGGCGCCGTGGAAATCCGGCTGGCAATCTGGTCGCGGTTGGGACTGTGAATGCGGAGCATCACGTCAGGCACGACCAGGGGCTTTCTGATCACGGGAACTGCTCCGACGGTCGATCCGCTTCCCTGGCAGACTTATCAGACGGTGGAGAGCGGGCAAAGACTGACGGGCGTCCGAGCGGCCGCGGCTCTTCAGCCGGCGGCCGGATTGCGGCGGCTGACCGCCTGTCGCCAGCGAGTCGACGCCGTGCGTTGCCCTCGGCTAAGGTCGCAGCCATGGACACCGTGCTGGACCGGCCATTGACCACGAAGACCTTCCTTGCCTGGGAAGACCGGCAGGAGGGCAAGTATGAGTTCGACGGACGGGACGTCATCCCGATGACCGGCGGCAGCGTCGCGCATCAGGTGATCGTGTTCAACCTGCTTGTGCTGCTGCGCCGCCTCCTGCCTGGCCAGCCATTCCAGACCCTCCACGAAATGCGACTCCAGACCGGCCCCCGCATACGCTATCCGGATGTCGTGGTCTGCGCTGGTCCGCTTGCCCAGAGCACCCGCACCCTGACCGACGCGCTGGCGATCTTCGAGGTGCTGTCGGACGACACCGCCACCACGGACCGGGTGGACAAATTGATCGACTACGCCGCGGTGCCCTCGCTGCGCAGCTACGTGCTGCTGGAGCAGACCGCGGTGGCCGCAACGCTGTTCCAGCGCGAGCCGGGCGGCGTCTGGATCGCCAGCGCACACATTTCAGGGGCACTGGTCCTGCCGGGGGCCGACATCACTGTGTCGCTCGCGGATGTCTATCTGGGACTGACCTTCCCGGCATAGGCATCGCTGCCGGCCAGGCAGCCCGGCGCGACAGGCTCACCGAACCTGGATCAATCCCCTGCCGCCGCCGGCGCCGCCGCGGCGCCGGACGCGGGCACCGCCGCCGCCGGTGGACGCTCGTGCCGCCGCATCACCAGCAACAGCAGCAGCGGCGGCACCACCACCAGGCTCATCATCCGGAAGTCGTTGTTGTAGGCGATGATCTGCGCCTGGTGGTTGACCATCTGGTCCAGCATCGCCGCACCATGCCGCGTCGCCGGGTCCAGCATGCGCGACGCCCTGTCCCCCGCCTGCAGCACGCGGTCGAACGGCGTGATGCCGGCGGCGATGTCGGCATGCGACGTCTGCGTGTTGCGCACCAGCATCAACGAGGTCACCGACACGCCGACCGCCTGGCCGATATTGCGGCACAACGCCTGCAACGACGTCGCATAGCCGCGCAACGCGGCTGGCAGCGTGGTGAACGCCATCACGGTCATCGGGTTGAACACGAAGCCGATGCCGAAGCCCTGCAGCAGCAGCGTCACCATCATCTGGTGTTGCGGCACGTCGGGCGTCCAGTAGCTCATCGAGTAGAGCGCTCCGCCGAGCACCAGCAATCCCGCCGCCATCAGCTTGCGGTGGTCCACCAGGTTGGACAGCCGGCTGGCCAACTGCATGCCGATCATCGTGCCCACGCCGCGCGGCGCCATCGACCAGCCCGCGGCCTCTACCGGATAGCCGGCGAGGCTCTCCAGGTACGGCGCCATCAGCGCGGAGCTCGCCAGCATCACCGTGGCGGTAAAGAACACCATCGTCACCCCGGCGACGAAGTTGCGGTCCTTGAACAGGCCGGGTGGCAGGAACGGGCGCTCCGCGGTGAACATGTGCACCACGAACAGGTAAAGGCCGAGGCCCGCCAGCACCGTCTCGACGACGATCTCGGGGGCGGAGAACCAGTCCTGCTTCTGTCCGCGGTCCAGCATGAGCTGCAAGGCGCCGACGCCCATTGCCAGCACGGCGAAGCCGGTCCAGTCGAACCGCAGCTCACGCCGCTGCACCGCCTTCGGCAGGAAGATCAGCAGCCCGGTCACCGCCAGGATGCCGAACGGCAGGTTCACGTAGAACACGTAGCGCCAGTTGTACACCTCGGTCAGGTAGCCGCCGAGTGTCGGACCGGTGATCGGCCCGACCATCACGCCCATGCCGAAGATGGCCATCGCCTGGGCGCGGCGCTCGAACGGGTAGATGTCCAGCATCGTGGCCTGCGACAGCGGCACCAGCGCGGCGCCGCACATGCCCTGCAGGAACCGGAAGCACACCATCTGGTCCAGCGAATTCGCCATGCCGCACGCCATGGAGGCCACGACGAACCCGGCCATGCAGGTGACGTGCAGGTTCTTGCGCCCGAACCGCACCGCCATCCAGCCGACCGGCGCGGTCATGATCGCCGCGGCGATGACGTAGGAGGTGAGCACCCAGGTGATCTCGTCGGCGCTGGTGGCCAGCGACCCCTGCATATACGGCAGCGAGACGTTGGCGATGGAGGCGTCCAGCGACTGCATCAGGTTGCCCATCATCACGCAGAGCGTGATCAGGGCGCGGTGGGGAACCTGTTGCTGGGTGCCGGACATCACTGCTCAGCGTCGGCGCGACGGATCGGCCGCGATGTGCGGCGGGTGGACCAATGCCAACATGCTGCCTGGACGCTCTCGACTGGACCGGAAGAGTGTGCGCCCGGTTGGCCGATCCCGCAAAGCCTGCCGGCGGTCCGCTGCAGGACGACCGGTTGAAGGAGTACGTGAAACACCCGGAAGGTACGGAATCCACGGCGACCATTGGTTCGCTTGCCGGGCGCGCGGCCATGCAAGGCGCGACGACCGGCATCGCCTTGCCGCTCGTGGAGGAAGTCCATCAGCGGCTGGCTTCCGCCGCACGGGCAACCCGTCCGGCCAGGGGTAGCCGGTGCGACCGGTTCGCCGGTACGGACTCAATCCCCCGCGGCCGGCGCCGGCGCGGCAGTCGCGGCTGGCATCGCCGCCGGCCGCGGTTGATGCCGCCGCATCACCAGCAGCAACAACAGCGACGGCACCACGACGAACGCCATCATGCGATAGTCGTCGTTGTAGGCGATGATTTGCGCCTGGTGGTTGACCATCCGGTTCAGCAATGCCGCGCCGTGGCGCGTCGCCGGGGCCAGCCAGTGCGACACCGCGTCGTGCCCCTGCAACACCCGGTTGAACGGCGTGATCCCGGAGGCGATGTCGGCATGCGAGGCCTGCACGTTGCGCACCAGCATGAACTGGGTGACCGATACGCCTATCGCCTGCCCCATGTTGCGGCACAGCGCCTGCAACGACGTGGCATAGCCGCGCAGCGACACCGGCAAGGTGGTGAACGCCACCACCGTCATCGGGTTGAACAGCATGCCGGTGCCGAAGCCCTGCGCCATGATCGTGAGCATCATCACGTGCACCGGCACGTCGGGGGTCCAGAAGCTGATCGTATAGAGCGCGGTACCCGTGACCAGCAGGCCGACCGCCATCAGCTTGCGATGGTCGATCCGGTTGGCCAGCCGGCTGGCCAACTGCATGCCGATCATCACGCCCAAACCACGCGGCGCCAGCGACCATCCGGCGGCTTCCACCGGGTAGCCGGCCAGGTTCTCCAGATAGGGAGCCAACAGCGCGGTGCTCCCCAGCATGATGGTAGCGGTGCACAGCACCATCGACACGCCGCAGACGAAGTTGCGGTCCTTGAACAGGCCGGGCGGCAGGAACGGCCGCTGCGCGGTGAACATGTGCACGACGAACAGGTAGAAGCCCAGGCCGGCGAGCACCGCCTCAATGACGATCTCGCGGGAGGCGAACCAGTCCAGGTCCTGGCCGCGGTCCAGCATGAGCTGCAAGGCGCCGACGCCCATCGCCAGCACCGCGAAGCCGGTCCAGTCGAACCGCAGCTCGCTGCGCTGCACCGCCTTCGGCAGGAAGATCAGCAGCCCGCTCACCGCCAGGACGCCGAACGGCAGGTTCACGTAGAACACGTAGCGCCAGTTGTACACCTCGGTGAGATAGCCGCCGAGCGTCGGACCGAGGATCGGCCCCGCCATCACGCCCATGCCGAAGATGGCCATCGCCTGGGCGCGGCGCTCGAACGGGTAGATGTCCAGCATCGTGGCTTGCGACAGCGGCACCAGCGCGGCGCCGCACATGCCCTGCAGGAACCGGAAGCACACCATCTGCGTCAGCGAATCCGCCGCCCCGCACGCCATGGAGGCCACGACGAATCCGGTCATGCAGGTGATGTGCAGGTTCTTGCGCCCGAACCGCACTGCCAGCCAGCCCACCGGCGCGGTCATGATCGCCGCGGCGATGACGTAGGAGGTGAGCACCCAGGTGATCTCGTCGGCGCTGGTGGCCAGCGACCCCTGCATGTAGGGCAGCGAGACGTTGGCGATCGACGCGTCGAGCGACTGCATCAGGTTGCCCATCATCACGCAGAGCGTGATCAGGGCGCGGTTGGGAACCTTCTGTGCGGTGCCGGACATCGCTCGGTCAGCGCCGGCCGCCACGGACGCGGCCCCAGGGGATGCAACCCGGGGGCGGCGCGACCCTGAAGAACGCAACCCAGGGACACGCGACCCTGCGACACGCGACCCTGCGACACGCAACCTTGCGGGACACGACGCAACACCAGGCACGCGCGGGGCGGCAAGCGGACTGCATTTTCCTCGGACGCCTTTAGCAATCGGCGCATTGTGCGCCGGTTCCGCCGGATGCGCCAAGCCTCGGCGACACCGCCCGCGACGCGGGCGGCTTGACGGAGAATATTGCAAGAGGGGCAAACCCCCGGGCCAACATGTGCGGCATGATCCATCGCCCCGCGCCGAAATGTCGGAAATCCGCCATCGTTATCAAAACAGAAAATGCAACGAGGCCGCACTTTACATAACTTGCACGGCGTTTTGCCCCTGTTACCGGCAAAGTCGAACGACGCCCCAACCCGAAGCCGGAGCGCGCGCGGTGCGGGACCTCAGCACGGCGTTCGACCTGATGGCGACGGCGGTGAAGCCGTACCCGTCCTGCCGCTGCGGCCATGCCGGCATCGACGCCGCCCTGCCGCTGCGCGGCGAACCACCTGAATCCGGCCGACATCACCGCGGCGACGCTCGGCCCGCCGCGCGTGGGGATGCTGCCGATCGGCCAGCCGGCGGACAAGAAGGCCAATCCGGAGAACGTGATGGACGGCGAGTCCAGCGGCCCCTTCGTAATCGCGGCGGCGCTGGCCAACGGGGGCGATGGGCTGGGACAGCTACAACCACCTGCGCGATCCGCTGCTGCGCGCGTTGCTGCCGAAGGTGGTCTGCGCGTTCGATCCGGAGATCGAGGCGGAATTCCCGCCCGACATGTCCGGCAGGCGCACCGTCGAGGCGGCGGGAAAACGCTTCACCCAGACCGTGGTGGTGCCGAAGGGCGAGCCATCGAATTTTCTCTCCGAGGCGGAGCCGCGGGGAAAATTCGCCGGCCTGATGCGCCAGCCGCGCCGCTGATGCCGGCGCGGCTGGCCGGGAAGCACGACGGAGCAAGCGGGCGAGGCAAAGACCTCCCCTCCCTCAAGCGAAGGTGGCGGTCTTTGCCTCGCCCCGGCAACAACTTGACTCGCACTGCAATTTGCCCCGCGCCGCCCCCGCGGCTATCTGGCCCCGTTCAGCCGGAGAGAGCACCCATGCCCGCGCCCGCGCCCCAGACCGTCGAGACCGTTCTCCGCCACGCCGACGCCACGCTCGATGCATCCCGGGAAAACCTGTTCGCGCTGCTGCGCATCCCCTCGATCAGCGCGCAGCCGGCGCACCAGCAGGATTGCCGCCGCGCGGCGGAGTGGTGGCGCGACCAGCTCATCGGCCTCGGCTTCCGGGCCGATATAAGGCCGACCGCGGGCCATCCCGTGGTGGTCGGGCACCACGACGGGCCCGCCGGCTACCAAGGCCCGCACGTGCTGTTCTACGCGCATTACGACGTGCAGCCGGTCGATCCGGTGGAACTGTGGAGCAATCCGCCGTTCGAGCCGCAGCTCGTCGATGGCCCGCACGGCAAGCGTTTCGTCGCGCGCGGCGCGGTGGACGACAAGGGCCAGTCGGTGATGTTCCTCGAAGCGCTGCGCGCCTGGCACGCCGCCGGCGGCGGGATTCCCGCGCGGCTCACCGTGCTGATCGAGGGCGAGGAGGAAGTCGGCAGTCCCAACCTGGAACCCTTCGTCGCTGCGCACAAGGACGATCTGGCGTCCGATCTCGGACTGATCAGCGACACCGGCATGTGGGACATCGACACGCCGGCGGTCACCACGCGGCTGCGCGGCATGGCGTATATCGAAGTCACGCTGCACGCGGCCAGACGCGACCTGCATTCCGGCTTGTTCGGCGGCTCGGCGCTGAACCCGATCAACGCGCTGACCCGCATCCTGGGCGAGCTGAAGGACGCCGGCGGGCGCATCCAGTTGCCGGGGTTCTACGACCGGGTGAAGCCGGTCACCAACGCGCAGCGCGCGCAATGGGACGCGCTGGGGTTCGACGAGACGGCGTTCCTCGGCGGCATCGGCCTGTCGGTGCCGGCGGGCGAACGGGGCTATTCCCCCCTCGAGCGGCTTTGGGCGCGGCCGACCGCCGACATCAACGGCATCTGGGGCGGCTATACCGGCGAGGGCAGCAAAACGGTGATCGCCGCCGAGGCCAGCGCGAAGGTGTCGTTCCGCCTGGTGCCAGGCCAGGACCCGGCGGAAGTCTTCGCGCAATTCCAGCAATTCGTCACCGAACGGCTGCCGGCGGACGCCCACGCGGCATTCAAGTCGCTGTCCGGCGCGCCGGCCTTCGAGGCCAATCTCGACTCGCCCTGGGTGCGGGCGGTGCAGACGGTGCTGCGCGACGAGTATGGCCGCGAGCCGCTGCTGATGGGCAGCGGCGGCTCGGTGCCCGTGGTCACCTCGCTGCGCCAGGTGCTCGGGATCGACACGCTGCTGATGGGGTTCGGCCTGGACGATGACCAGATCCACAGCCCGAACGAAAAATTCGAGCAACGCTGCTTCCAGCACGGCATCCGCTCGCATGTGCGGCTGCTGGCGAAGTTCGCCGCGGGATGAACCAAACCTCTCCCGCCTCGCGGGAGAGGCTGGCGAGCGACGCTCGCCGGGTGAGGGTGAAGCGTGCCGCACATGCGACTCTCTCTTCCCGGGCAACTGCCGATGGCGCCGGACGATAGCGGGCCGGCCCGGTCACCCTCACCAGGCGTTTCGCGCCGACCCGCGCAAAGCGCGGGAGAGGGTTCGCCGGAACCGCGCCTCCGCCTCGTTGCCCTGCGCAGCGCGCTTGCCGGCCCGTTCGACCTGAGCCTCGCCGCCGGCACCTGCGCCGCCATCGCCGGCCCCTCCGGCTCGGGCAAAAGTCTGCTCCTGCGCATGATCGCCGACCTCGATCCCAACGAGGGCGACGTGTTCCTGGACGGCCGGGAGCGCCGCGGCTTCACCGCCCCCGCCTGGCGGCGACGCGCCGTCTATAGTGCCGCCGAGCCCGGCTGGTGGCACGACAGCGTCCCGCCGCATTTCCCGCCCGGCGCGGCGCGCGAACTCGCCCGCGCCCTGATGCCCCGCCTGGGCCTCGCCGCAACGCTGTTCGACAGCCCCGTGCTGCGGCTGTCCACCGGCGAACGCCAGCGCCTGGCGCTGATCCGCGCCCTCGCCCTCGACCCCCCGGTGCTGCTGCTGGATGAGCCGACCGGCGCGCTCGACCAGGACAGCACTGCGCAGGTGGAGGCCGTGTTGCGCGAGCGCCTGGCCGGCGGTACCGCCATCCTGATCGTGACGCACAGCCCGGAACAGGCCGCACGGCTCGGCCAGCAGCGGTTCCGCATGCACGAACGCCGGCTGGAATCCGCATGAACCCAATTCTGCTCTCGCCGTTCGACGTCGCCATCGCCGCCGTGCTGATCCTGGTGGATGCCGGGCTGTCGCTGGCGCTGCGGCTCGGCCTGCACCGTCAGCTCGTTTGGGCGGCGCTGCGCATGGTGGTGCAGCTCGTGCTGGTCGGCTTCATCCTGCGCACCGTGTTCGCGCTGGCCTCGCCGCCGGTGACCCTGGCGGTGGTGCTGGTGATGGTGGCGATCGCCGGTCGCGAGGTGGCGGCCCGGCCGGAGCAGCGGCTGGGCCGGTTCGGCAACTACGCCGTGGGTGGGAGTGCCGTTGCGATCGCCACGTTCCTCACCGCCATCCTGGCGCTGACCACGGCGATCCGGCCGCAGCCCTGGTACGACCCGCGCTATGCCATTCCGCTGGCCGGCATCGTGCTCGGCAGCGTGCTGAACGGCGCCAGCCTGGCGCTGGATTCCATGCTCGGCGGCGTGCTGCGCGAGCGCACGGCGATCGAGGCGCAACTGGCGCTCGGCGTGCCGTTCTACCAGGCGATCCGCGGCCTGCTGCGCGCCTCGGTGCGGCGCGGCCTGCTGCCGATCATCAACCAGATGTCGGCCGCCGGCATCATCACCCTGCCCGGCATCATGACCGGCCAGATCCTCGCCGGCATGGACCCGCTGGAGGCGGCGAAATACCAGATCCTGCTGATTTTCCTGCTGTCCGGCGGCGCTGGCCTCGCGGCCGTTGTCGTGGTGTATCTTGTCGCCTTCCGGCTGACCGATGACCGGCAACGTCTGCGCATCGACCGGCTGACCGCCAAAGGCTGAAGGACCAGGCAAATGAACGTCGCCGACGTAATGACCCGCCACGTGATCTCGGTATCGCCCGACACCACGGTGGAGGATGCCGCGAAGCAGATGCTGGAACGCGGCATTTCCGGCCTGATGGTGGTGGATGAAAAAGGCGAACTGGCCGGCGTGGTGACCGAGGGCGACCTGCTGCGGCGCGACGAACTCGGCACCGAGCGGCACCGTCCGTGGTGGCTGCGCATGCTGGTCTCGCCGGGGCGGCAGGCCGCGGATTTCACCCGCACCCACGGCCGCCGCGTGCGCGACGTGATGACGGTGGACGTCATCGCCGTGGCGGCGGACGCGGCACTGGAGGAGGTGGTGGAGGCAATGGAGCGGCACCGCATCAAGCGCGTGCCGGTCACCGAGTCCGGCCGCGTCGTGGGCGTGGTGTCGCGCGCCGACCTGCTGCGCGCGCTGGTCGTCGCCGAGCGGCGCGAGCCGCCCACCGCGACCGACGACCGCTCGATTCGCGGAGCGATCCTGGATGCGCTGGACAAGCAGTCCTGGGCGCCGCTGACCACGCTGAACGTCACGGTGGCCGATCACGTGGTGGATATCTGGGGCACCATCACCAACGAGGACGAACGCCGGGCCATCTGCGTGATTGCCGAGAACACGCCGGGGGTGCAGCAGGTGAAGGATCACCTGGTGTACGTCGAGCCGTATTCCGGCATCGTCATCGACGGCCCCGCGGACCGGTGATTCGGGCGCCAGCTCGCGACCCAGCCCAACCCCCGCCCACAAGGGAAGCCGGAGCAAGCCCGCATGACCCGGCGGTTCGATCTTGCCGTCATCGGCGGGGGGATCAATGGCAGCGGCATCGCGCGCGACGCCGCCGGGCGCGGGCTGTCGGTCCTGCTGCTGGAGCAAGGCGATCTGGCGGGGGCGACGTCGTCGGCATCGACCAAGCTGATCCATGGCGGGCTGCGCTACCTGGAGCACTACGCCTTCCGCCTGGTGCGCGAATCGCTCGCCGAGCGCGAGGTGCTGTGGCGCGCCGCGCCGCATATCGCCGGGCCGTTGCGGTTCGTGCTGCCGCACCATCCCGGGCTGCGGCCCCGCTGGGTGATCCGCGCCGGCTTGTTCCTGTATGACCATCTGGGCGGGCGGACGATTCTCCCCCCGACGCGGGTGCTGGACCTGCGGCACGATCCGGCCGGCGTGCCGCTGCGCCCGGCATTCACCCGCGGGTTCGAATATTCCGACTGCTGGGTTGACGACGCCCGGCTTGTAGTACTGAACGCGCGCGATGCGGCGGCGCACGGCGCCGACATTCGCACCCGGACAGGCTGCCTGGCCGCGCGCGCGGTCGATGGCGCATGGCGGCTGGCGTTGGAGCATGGCGGGGAGGCACAGGCGCGCGTGCTGGTGAACGCCGGCGGCCCTTTCGTGTCGCGCATCCTGGCGTCGGTGCTCGGGTACCAGGCGGTCACGCCGATCCGGCTGGTGAAGGGCACTCACATCGTCGTGCCTCGGCTTTACGCGCACGACCGCTGCTACATCTTCCAGAACGCCGACCGGCGGGTCTGCTTCGCCATTCCCTATCATGACGACTTCACGCTGATCGGCACCACCGACGAGGACTACGCCGGCGATCCCGCCACGGTGGCGCCGTCGGCGGCGGAGGAGCGCTATCTCTGCGCGGCGGTCAGCGAATACCTGCGCGATCCGGTCGATCCGGCGTCGATCGTCTGGCGCTACGCCGGCGTCCGGCCGCTGCGCGACGACGGCGCGAGCAAAGCGCAGGAGGCGACGCGCGACTATGTACTCGAGTTGCGGGATGCCGCCGGCGAGGCACCCGTGCTGTCGGTGTTCGGCGGCAAGCTGACGACGTATCGCCGGCTGGCCGAGGCGGCGACGGCGAAGCTGGCGCGGTACTTTCCGGGTATGCCCGGCGCATGGACCGTCGGAGCGCCGCTGCCCGGCGGCGATTTTCCGTACGACGGCATCGACACGGTCTGTCTGGAGCTGCAGCGGCACTACCCGTTCCTCGCCGAGCCCATCGCGCGGCGGCTGGTGCGATCCTATGGCACGCTGGCGGGCGAGCTGCTGGGCGATGCGCGCGACACAGCCGATCTGGGTCGCGCCTTCGGTGCCGGCCTGAGCGCGCGCGAGGTGAACTGGCTGGTGCGTTATGAATGGGCGCGCACCGCCGAGGACATACTGTGGCGGCGCAGCAAACTCGGCCTGCGCTTCAACGCGGCGGAGACCGAGGCGCTGGCACGCTATCTCGCGCTGCTGCCGGCAACCATGCGATGAGCGTAACCGCCTGGCGCATCTCGATTACGCAAACGTGATGGACGCGTCGCGCTGCTCGAATCCGGTTCAAACGCAACAGCCGCCGACCGAACAGCCACGGGTTTGCACGCCTTCCAATATTGGCAGCAACAAGACTTGGCCGACGCAGCCGATATCCTTGACGACCCCTGCTGCCGGGGAGCCGGCCTGAAGCACGCGACATTGCGCAGCCGGCCGGCACGAGCGAGCCGCCGCCGCGGCGAACATGCGATAGCCGCCGGAGTATTTTCCCCCTGGTATCAGGCTTGGCGCGTACCGATGTTGCGAAGGTCGGCAAGCGATACCGCCGTAAATCGCTTCAACCAAACGCGCAAAGCGTGCCCGGGCCGAATTTTTTGATGTGAGCGGACTGAACCACGGCGACAGCCGGCGACGAAGCCTGCCGTTGCGGTACACAGCCCATCCCAGCTTCCCGCCAACAGAAAATCCGAACCGCGGATTGGCCACCGAGCGGTTGCGCCGTCGTCTGACGGCGGCGATGCGCGTGCCGGCACATTGCCCGGGAACCCCGCCGGCAGTGCAGCAACCAACCGGAACGACGCCGCCCCAGGTCACCCGGCCTGACGCCTGTGCCTGCGCCTCACCTTACGAAATACTCCGACCCACGCTGAAGGATTATCATCATGTCCAAAACCCTCTCGATCGCCCTGACGCTGCTCGTGCTGCTTGGTGCGGCGCCCTTGCTGGGTGCCTGCAACACCACTGCCGGCGCCGGCCAGGACATCTCCGCCACCGGCCACGCGATCACCCACAGCGCGGAGCGAAACACGCCGTAAACGACCCAGTGCTCGCAGGATCATCAACCGCACAACCGAAAACCGCCGGAGGTGCAAAGGCCGCGCGGCAACGCCAGGCATAACCGATCATGCCGCCCGCCCGCCTGAGCATCGCCATCCCACTGCTCATCGGCGCCTCGCCGGCGTGATCGCACGCCACACGCCTGGGCTGCCCGCCCAACGGTACTCTACGGCGTGGTGCCGATGCCGGTTGGTCTATTCTGAAGTCTCGTCGCAATCGCAACTTTCGGACACAAGGCAATCTCCATGCGCGTAACCCTTCGCAACACCGTCATCGCGACCACCGCGATCTTTGGCCTCAGCGCCTTTGCCGCGATCGCGGCTCCGCCCGGCGCCGGCGATCCCACGACAGTTCATCCGATGACCCACGAACATGCGGCCGTCGCACACCGCACGGCGCGCGATGTCGAGCAGCGGATCGCCGATCTCCATGCCAAACTTGCAATTTCACCGGCACAAAAGCCGCAGTGGGACCAGTTCGCCCAGGTGATGCGCGACAATGCGCGAACCATGGATCAAAGCTTCAGGCAGCGCGAGCAGATGATGCCGACGATGACCGCGAACGAGAACATGGCATCCTATGCCCAGGTCGCGATGACGCATGCGCAGGACATGCAGAAGATGGTGCCTGCGTTCCAGGCGCTGTACAGCGTGATGTCCGACAACCAGAAGCGCATGGCGGACCAGGTGTTCCGCGCCGACGCCCACCGCGGCGCCCCTGCGCGGCACGGCTAGGAGGCAGCGGATGGCCAACCGAACCAAAATCCGTCTGCCGGCCTCGGCACTGCGTCTGGCGATGTTGGGCGCGCTGGCGGCTGCAACCCTCACCGGAACGCTCGCCGGTCCGGCGTTTGCCGACGGCCATGACCGGGATCGGGAGCGGCACCGGAACGATGCGCGGCGGGAACCGCGCCATTACGAATACTACCGTCAGCCAGACGTGTACTACACCGCACCCCCGGTGGTGTACGCACCGCCTGGCGTATCGATCAATCTCGGCTTCCCGCTGTATCGCTGACGGACGCCAGGCGGCAGGCCCACGAAAACGCCGGCCTGCCGCCCGACGCTCCGTCCTGTCCGCATCGAAGGACGTCACCCCATGCATTATGCAATTCTTGCAGCCGCCGCACTGCTCGGCATGACCGCGATGTCGGCGATGGCCCAGGCGCCATCCGGCCTGAACACCGCTGCGGGCACCCGGCCCGGTCACCAGCCCGGCGTCGGAGCTTCGCTGCCACGGTCCGATCGGGCGAGCAATATCGGGCCCGCCGATACAAGATCGGACGTCGCACCGACACTGCCGGCGCCGGCAATCGGTGAAGACGCGGCGACCCATGATTACCTCGTGGCGGCGCGCGCCTCGCTGGTCGCCGGACACACCGGACAGGCGCAGCAATCGCTCGAGATGGCGGAAACGCGCGCACTCGATCGCTCGGTCCCGGAGGGCCAAACCCAGGCGCCGAGCAACAGCCGATTGGTCGCCCGGATCAGGGATGCGCGCCACGCGCTCGGCACCGGCGACCGCGCACGCACCATCCAGCTCATTGATACGGCATTGTCGAGCTGAGGCCGGCGCCGAGAATGGCGTGGCGCCGGTTTGACGCAGATCTCGTGTCATCCGCGGCGCGAGCGGCTCCCCCCTTGATGGAGGTTCAAATGAAAAAGTCACTGTTTGCGCTGCTGTTGCTTTCCCTCGCTCTTGCCGGCTGCGTGGTCGAGCCGGGCGGTGGTTACCGCGGCCATGGCTGGGACCACGGGGGCAACGGCGGGTTCCACGGCGATCATGGCGGCGGGGACCGATAGAACCGGTCACCGCGCATGGCGAATCCTGCGCGCATAACGAAGCCCGTGCCCGGCCGATGCCTTGCATCGAATGGACATGCCGGAACCGGAGGCCGCCCCGCGGCGCGGCTGCGACATGGAGGCCTGTTGTGGAAATGATTCTGGCGGCCGCGGTGTTGGTTCTTCTGGTAGGCGGCGGCGCCGGCTATTACGGCTCCAGGCGATACCAGGGAAATGTCACCGGCATCCTTGGTGTGGTGTTGATCATCCTTCTCGCGGTTGGGCTTGTCGGCGGAGCGCAATTCTACCGCTATTGATCACCCAGTCGGACGGCCCGGCCAAAAGCCCCCGCCGGACCGATCCCAGCCACCCGAAAGGCTACCTCGCCAGGCGGCCGGCCGAGTGACATCCATGTCCTCGCGAGTCGAATCGCCGGTTACGCCGGCAGCGTAGCGGTCGCCTTCGCGCCCCCCGCCGGCCGGTTCGCCAGCACCACGTCGCCGCCATGGGCGCGCATGATGTTGCGCGCGATCGGCAGTCCCAGCCCCACCCCGCCGGTCTCGCGGTTGCGGCTCGGCTCGCCGCGATGGAACGGTTCGAACACCCGTTCCAGCTCGCCGGGCGGGATTCCCGGGCCGTCATCCTCGATCTCGATCGTCAGCATCGCCCCCGCCGCGCCGACCGATGCCGGCGGAACCAGCCGCACCCGTGCACTGCCGCCATACATCACCGCGTTCGCTATCAGGTTGGTCAGCGCCCGCTTCAGCGTCAGCGGCCGGGCACGCACCGTCCAATGCGCCGGCCCCTCGTATTCCAGCCGCGACGCCGCCTCGGGCCGCGCATCGCCCGCTTCGTCCAGCAACGTCCGCAACAGCTCCGCCATGTCCAGCGCCGACACCGCCTCGCCGGTGCGAGCATCGCGGCCGAACGCCAGGGTAGCGGAGACCATCGTCTCCAGCTCCTCCAGATCGGCCAGCACCTTGCCGCGCTGCTCGTCGTCCTCGATGAACTCGGCACGCAGCTTCAGGCGGGTGATCGGCGTGCGCAGGTCGTGGCCGATCGCGGTCAGCAGCTCCGTGCGGTCCTGCACGAAACGGCGGATGCGTGCCGCCATCGTGTTGAACGCGGCAGCGGCGGTGGCGACCTCCAGCGGCCCGTCCTCCGGCAACGGCGGCGCATTGACGTCGCGGCCCAGCGCCTCGGCCGCGGCGGCCAGCGTGCGCACCGGCGCGGTCAGCCGGCGCACCGCCCACAGCGTCAGCCCGGCCGCCACCACGGTCATCAGCAGAAACGCCGCGAGAAAGGTCGGCGAGTGCCACGGCCGCGCCGGCTCGATCGCCGCGCTGACGTTCAGCCATTCGCCGTCGGGCAGGCGCATGCCGACGATGATACGGTGCCATGCCGGACCGCCGAGCAACTGCATCCCCCGCCAATGGTGCGGCGGCGGCATGCCGACCAGGTTCAGGTTGATGCGCCAGAACCGCTGTTCGCGCGGCGGCATCTCCGGCAGGTTGGCCACCGGCGGGGCGGCACTGAGTTCGGCGCTCAGGCCAGGGCCGTGGCGCAATTCCCCAAGCACGTCGGCGCGGGCCGCCGGCGCGGTCAGCTCCACCGCGCGATACAGCCCGACGATCCGGAACGCGAGGTTGCGCGCCTGCGACAGGCGCTGCAGGTCGATGCGGTCCATCGCGTGAATGGCCAGCCCCGCCGCCTGGACCATGATGAGCCCGACCAGAAGAACAAAAGCCGTGCGCGCGGCGAGGCTGCGTGGCCACAGGCGAAAGGTCACGCGTGCTCTACCGTCGCCGCCAGGACGTAGCCGCCGCCACGCACCGTCTTGATGAGCTGGGCGTTGCGCCCGTCATCCTCCAGCTTGCGGCGCAGGCGGGAAATGGCGACATCGATCGCCCGGTCGAACGGCCCGGCCTGCCGGCCGCGCAGCAAATCCAGCAGCATGTCGCGGGTCAGCACCCGGTTGGCGCGCTCGGCCAGCGCGAGCAGCAGGTCGTATTCGCCGCCGGTGAGCGCGACTTCCACCCCGTCGGGATTGAGCAGGCGGCGGCGCGCCGGTTCCAGGGTCCAGCCGGCAAAGCGCAACGGCCGGCTGCCGCCGTCGTGGCGTGGCCCGCCCATGCTGTCGCCGGCGCGGCGCAGCACGGCGCGGATGCGGGCGAGCAACTCGCGCGGGTTGAACGGTTTGGGCACGTAGTCGTCGGCGCCCAGCTCCAGCCCGATGATGCGGTCGGTTTCCTCGCCCATGGCCGTGAGCATGACGATCGGCACGTCGGACTGGCTGCGCAGCCAGCGGGCGAAGTCGAGCCCCGGCTCGCCCGGCAGCATCAGGTCGAGCACCACGAGCTGGTAATGCCCGTTGGCCCAGGCACGCCGCGCGTCCCGGCAGTCGCGCACCGCAGTGACGCGAAGCCGGTGCTTTTCCAGGAATCGCGCGAGCAGGTCGCGGATTTCCCGGTCGTCGTCCACCACCATGATGTGAGGCGGCTGCTCCATCCGTGGGAGGATAGGCTGGATTTGGCGGATGCGGCAGGGCGCGTTGCAATCCGTTGCATTTCGTCGCGCCTCCGGCGCAGTGCGTTAACGTGGCGGGTCTATCTACACGCCGTTCGTGCTTCCCGGAGAACCAAAGCAATGCGCAAGACCCTGCTCGCCGCCGCCGCCGCGTTCGTGATCGGCGGGGCGACCGTCGGCAGCCTGATCAGCTACGCCCAGCCGGTGCCGCCACCCGGCCCCGGCCCGGGGATGGGCGGGCCGGGTTGGCATCACGGCGGCCCGGTGGAATGGATGCGGCATTGGCGCGAGGCCCATGGCCCGGTGGCGCCAGGCGCCTTCGCGCTGGTGTTTCGCCAGGCGGACCGCAACCTCACCCCGACCGACGTCCAGAAGATCGCCGAGGCATTTCTGCTCTGGCACGGCAACCATAGCTGGAAAGTGGTCGACGTCGCGGCCAACGCCGGCGGCGCGATCGGGTTCGCGCTGGCGACGCAGCAGGGGTCGGTGATCGCCAGGTTCACCATGGACCCGCATACCGGGCGGGTGACCCGCGTGGGGTGAGTCCGGCCGCGCCGCGGGAAGCTCCCATGCCGGATCGTGCCCGCACCGTCTGCCGCTGTGTGGATCTGCTCAGCCGGTATCGGCGGCGCCCTCCCGCCGCAGCGCCGTCACGATGCGCGGCGCGACATCGTCCCAGCGGCGCAGTTGCGTCTGGCGGAACAGCCGGACTGTCGGATACCAAGGCGAGTCCTCGCGTTCGAGCACCAGCGCCAGTCCGGCGCGCGCGGCGGCATGATCCGCACCGGGCGCCCCATCGCGCCGGCCGGATGGGCGACCGAGGTATCCACCGTCACCAGGCGCTCGAGGTTCTCCGCGTCGTCACGAGCTGGCCGGTCGTGGCGCGACGATCATAGGGCCGCACGCGAATTTCCACCATGCGACCGAGTGCGCTTCGGTCGCGCCTCGATCAGTTCCGCGTCCTGTTCCGGCAGTTCGACGCCAGACCTCGATTGCTTCGGACCTGCGCGGCACACACGCTCCGTTGGGTAACGGGTCAGTTTGAACGGCCCTGAAATCGTTCCTCGGTGTCTGCCCATGCAATGCCACAATCTCCATGTCATACTATCGGCATGGCAACACGAGACAGTTGGACCATTGATCTGAGATGCTCGGTTTGTGGCGCGAACGGCGCCGCCGAGGTGTCGGAGGATGAGCGCCCAATTGCGGTTTCGGAAGGCACCCTCAGAGTAGATGAACTACCCGGTGGATTCCGGGTGAGAAAGCTGGGGAGCACTATGCTCACGACCAAATTCGAGTGCGCCTCATGCGGCGAGTTGACGGTTTGATGTCAACCAGACGTCTCCCGGCAACCCGATCCAGCTAGCGAAGTGACCGACCTGCCGGAATGGCGAGAGCCGGGCAGTCGGCCGGTCTATGGGACGATCAGGGTGGTGATGATCTTGCCGTCCGGCCCTGACGTGCGGCGTATCCAATTGAGTAGTTCGAGGTAGCGGCATATCAGATCCAATTCTCTTGGATCGACACCTGATTCGCGGGCAAGCTCATCGTCATTCAGCCCTGGCGAGTGTCGCAGGGCTGCCATGATACGCTCGGTGTTCGTCGGCATCAGGGGACCTCCTGAGCGGCGCAGCTGTGGTAAAAATCAGACGAAAGAGTCCGGCAGCGGGAGCAGAATGAGCCCCCGCACGGCGCGATCTTTCGCGCCGGCAGACAGGCATCCGGGTGAACCGCCGCATTGGCCGCGCGCGGCATAAAGGACACCGTGGCATCCTCTGGATGCAGAACGAGAGCCGTGCCGCCATGCTGCGTGATTGTCCGCAATCCGGTCGCCCCACCACCACCCGGAACAATGCCGATCACCTGCTCCCCGCAGGCCGCGGCGGCGGAGGCGCACCAGGGGTCAGCGTCCCACCGGTCCCGATTGTGCCCTCGTTGAGGGCGTGTTGTCGGTAATGTACATTACCAACCGCGACAGCGGCTGGCTGTTTACCCGTACGTTTTGGGCAGGTGAAAAGTGATGCGCGCGCGAACCAACTGATAACATTCACAAGATGCCGTCAGAAGGCCCGGCCGATCAAGTATCGTGACTTGCCGTCGGCCGCGCGCAATTAAACCCGCATCTTCCAACTCCCGGGCAGCATTCGTGATGCTCGGCCTCTGGACCCCCAGCATTTCGGCGAGCAGGCTCTGGGTGATCTGCAGCGCGTCATCCTCGCCGCGGTCACGCATCATAAGCAACCATCGCGCCAGCCGCTGCTTGAGGCTGTGCGCACCATTGCAGGCGACGGACACCATCACCTGCTCGAGAAAGGCTTGGATGTAGGCGTACATGAGACTTCGGAAGGCCGGCATCGACCCCATGGCCCGGGTGAACGCCGCGCGCGACATCCTTACTGCGCCCCCCGGGATCTGGACAAGCAGCCGGACGGAGGAACTCTTGGCACCGAAGGCGGCTTGCACAGCCGAGCAACCCTCCCTGCCGATCGTCGCCATTTCAATGATACTGCCGTCGGCATAAACCGCCACTACCGAAACGACACCGCTGTCGGGGAAGAATACATGGTTGAGCGGACTATCGGCGTCCAGCAGCACCTGCTCCCGTGCGCAGCGAATGTGTTCAAGGTCCGGCATGAGCCGCTTGAGATTCGCGGACGGCAGGGCGAGCAGGAGCCGATTGCGGGGCCAATCTGATGGAGCATTCATACACTTTAGATGGTGCCCGCCACGGACCAGGCAATTGGGTAGAAGTACCTACTTGCCATGTGCCAAGGCCGGTCCGATCTGGATAATGTCATGACATGGCACGTCCAATATCAGAACCACGCGGTGGACCACGTCGAAAGGCATCCCAGCCCCGAACTGGCCATCGAAGCAGCTTGCCGTCTTATCGATGACGGCTGCGATGTTTACGGCATTGGCACAGGATCGCTCACCGACTCGATCGCAAGAGACCAGGTCGCCCGTATCTATGAGTTTTGGGCGAGGGGAAAGAACCGCTCGGCTGAATTTCAGACCCGGTCATTACCCTGGATTTCCGTATAACTGGCCCTGTGGTCAGACCGAGCGGGCAGGGAATCCGTACGAGGATGGCCGCTGATATACCCCACTCACGCCAGAAGCGGACCAAGGGTGCGCGCTGTCGGTCGGGATGCAGTGGAGCTTGATCCGGCAACCCGGACGCGCCAGCCACGTCTGCAACAGCTTCGCGTGATGGTATCTGGCGTTGTCCAGGAACGAGTGGCTCACCCGCTTGCGCGGGTAGCTCGCCAACAGCGCGATCATCAGCTTGATTGTGCTGGCGGCATCGACGAATCTATCCGCGCCAGGACCTGCTCCAGATTTGCAAAGAACTTCCGCCATCCGTATTGGGCGCCCTGGTCGTTCTGCGGCTGATCCGGCCGGAAGCCCGACTGCTCCATGCGCAGGTGGGTCCCCGTGCTCGTCGGCGTGAGGGTCCGATCGAAGATTGAAACGGTGGCCCTCGACAGGCTTGAAGTCGTTCTTCATAAGCCACTCCTCGATCAGGGGTGGTTGCGTGAGCGCGCGCCAGATCTTTTCCGGCGGATAAGGGACCTCGCGTTCGACGATGACGGAGAGGGTTTCGGTCGATGTTTCATTCATTGGTCCATCCTTTTGAGCACGTCTTCGAGGTCGTCGAATGCGCATGTTCGGCATCACCGTCATGGCGGGCCCCTGCGCTGCGCCCGTCACCCTTGGTGCTTCGCGCCTTGACCCCTCCCGCGCCAGAGCGCTTTCACCCTGACAGGACATGGCAGCCTCTTGTCAGGAGGCAGCCTCTTGTTAGCGTAAAAAACTAACGTCATGTCGTCGCCGCCTGCAACACATGCCGCAACCGACGCGCCCCGATCCCGCCAGACAACCATCGGGACAATCGCCGCCACCGCGTCCACACCCCGAGCGCCATGCTCACCCCACCGGGCAAGATCGCGCCGGAAGAGGTCGCCCGCCGCGATGGTGGCGTCCTTACGAAGTCGACTCGCCGTCTCCCACCAATGCCGGTCCCGGCTCAGAGTTCCACCACGCGATATCGTATCGCCGCATGAATCGGTGACCCATATTCTCGACAACGAGACGCCCATGAGACGCCGCCGGCCGTCACCCGCGCGGGCCGGCCATGGCAATCCCGGTCTGGGTGAAAGCGCTCCGGGCGCACGCGGTGTCCGATCTTCCCCCAACTCCACCCCCATGCTACCGCGCGTGGCGATGAAACGACTGCTGCGGCACCCGGCCGCCCAAAAGCTCCTGGCCCAATTGCTCGGCCGCTACCTCGCCTTCGCCCTGCGCACCACGCGCTGGCGGATCGAGGGCGCGGAGCATATGGCGCGCCACGCCGCCGGCGCTCCGGTGGTGGTCGCCTTCTGGCACGAGCGCCTGCCGCTGCTGCCGATGCTCTGGCTGCTCGCCCGCCGCTCGCCGGAGGGCCGCAACTCCCGCGCCCGTGCCCACGTCCTGGTCAGCCGCCACCGCGACGGCCAGTTCATCGGCGCCGTGGTCAGCCGCTTCGCGCTTAACGTGGTGCTCGGCTCGTCCTCGCGGGGCGGCACCGCCAGCGTGCGCAACCTGTTGGGATTGCTGGCCAACGGCGATCACGTCGCCATCACCCCCGATGGCCCGCGCGGCCCGCGCCGCAACGCCGCGCCCGGCGTGGCCCAGCTCGCGGCGCTGTCCGGCGCCCCGGTGCTGCCCTGCGCCGCGCAGACCACGCGGCGCTGGGTACTGCCGACCTGGGACCGCATGGTCGTGCCACTGCCGTTCGGCCGTGGCGTAGTGGTGTGCCGCCCGACCATCGCCGTGCCGCGCCACGCCTGGCAGGACGCGGTCCCAGCCATCGCCGAGGCGCTGAACGCCGCCGCCGCCCAGGCGGACCAGCTTTGCGCGGCGTAACCGCCCCGCGCGCCCCCATGGGCCCGCGCAACAAGCGCAGTGTGGGCAACCGATGAACGCGGCGGGCGCCGTGTGGGCCGGGGCGGCACGCCTGGCCGCGCCGGGCTTGCGCGTGATGCTGCGGCTGCGCCTCGCCCGCGGCAAGGAACTCCCCGGCCGACTGGCCGAGCGCCACGGCATCGACCCCTCCCCGCGCCCGCCCGGCCAACTGCTCTGGCTGCACGCCGCCAGCGTCGGTGAAACCACCTCCATCCTGCCGGTGCTGCCGCCGCTGCTGGCCGGCGCGCCCGACCTGACCGTGCTGTTCACCACCGGCACCGTCACCGCCGCCGCGCTGCTGGCCCAGCGGCTGGGCCCGGACCAGCAGGCGCGGGTGCTGCACCGCTTCGTGCCGCTGGACGTGCCGCGCTGGGCCGCCCGCTTCCTCGACCATTGGCGGCCGGATGCGGCGGCCTTCCTGGAAAGCGAATTGTGGCCCAATCTGCTGGCCGCCTGCCATGCCCGCCATATCAAGCTGATGCTGGTCAACGCCCGCCTGTCGCCGCGCAGCTTCGCCCGCTGGCGTCGCGCCCCGGGCTTCGCGCGCGCGCTGCTGGCCGTGTTCGACCGCGTGCAGGCCCGCGGCGAGGCCGACGCCGAACGGCTGCGCGCCCTCGGCGCCCGCCGCGTGGACGTCCCCGGAGACCTGAAATTCGCCGCCTCGCCGCTGCCGGTTGACGCGGCCGAGCTGGCCCGGTTGCAGGCCTTGCTCTCCGGCCGCCCGGTCTGGCTTGCCGCCAGCACCCATCCGGGCGAGGAAGCGCTGGTCTTCGCCGCCCACCAACAGATCGCGGTGCGGTATCCCAGCCTGCTGACCATCCTGGCGCCGCGACATCCCGAGCGCGGTGCGTCGATCGCCGCCACAGCCGCCCCCTTGCCGGTGACCCGCCGCGCGCTGAACGACGCGCCGCCGCCGGGCCAGGGCATCTGGCTGGTTGATACACTGGGCGAGCTGGGATTGTGCTACCGCCTCGCGCCGATCGCCTTTGTCGGCCGCAGCCTGGAGCCGCCGGGCGGCGGACAGAACCTGCTGGAACCGGCGCGTCTGGGCTGCGCCATCGCCGTCGGGCCGCACACTGGCAATTTCCTGGAGCATGCGGCGCTGCTGCGCGAGGCCGGCGCGCTGGTGCAGGTGGCGGATGCCGCCGCCCTGGCCGGCTTCGTCTCCGCGTTGCTGGCCGACCCGGCGCGGCGCCGCGCCATGGGCTGCCGGGCCGCCGCCGTCGTGCAGCGCCACGGCAACCTGGCCGAACACACCGCCGCCGCGTTGCTCGATCTCCTCGCCTCTCCCACAAACCGCGAGAGGTCGGCGCGAAGCGCCGGGTGAGGCTGCCGCATGCCGACCCGATCACCCTCGGTGCTCCCGCACCCCGACCGCTCCCGTGCCAGGCGCGGCAGAGGCCAGGCGTCATGACCCCCCCGGCCTTCTGGCAGCGCGACGGGCTGCTGCCGCGGCTCCTTTCGCCGCTCTCCGCCGTCACCGCCGGCGTCACCGCGCTGCGCCTCCGGCGCGAGGGCTGGTTCTGCCCCGTCCCGGTCATCTGCGTCGGCAATGCCACCCTCGGCGGAGCAGGCAAGACGACGCTGACGCTCGACCTCGCCCGCCGACTGCGGGCGCGCGGCTGGGGCGTGCACGTGCTGCTGCGCGGCTACCGCGGCGCGGCGCGCGGGCTGCATTGGGTCGAGCCGGACGAACCGGCCTCGATCGCCGGCGACGAGGCGTTGCTGCACGCCGCGATCGCCCCCACCTGGACCTGTGCCAACCGCAAGCACGGCGCCCAGGCGCTGCTGGCGGCCTGTGCCGAGGTAGTGCTGATGGATGACGGCCTGCAGAACCCGGGCGTGCGGAAGCGGCTTTCGCTCCTGGTGGTGGACGGCGCCTCCGGCTTCGGCAACGGCCGCGTGTTCCCCGCCGGCCCGCTGCGAGAACCCGTCGCCGCGGCAGCCCGGCGCTGCCAGGCCGCGGTGCTGATCGGCCCGGATGCCGCCGGTGCGCTGGCGAAGCTGCCGCCCGGCCTGCCGCTGCATCGCGCCCGCCTGGTGCCCGGACCGGAGGCGGCCACCCTCGCCGGCCGCCGCGTGCTGGGCTTCGCCGGCATCGCCCTGCCGGAGAAATTCTTCGCCACCCTGGCGGAAACCGGCGCGGAACCGGTCGCGCGCCGGCCCTTCCCCGACCACCACCCATACACGCAGGCCGAGTTGGACGACCTGCTGGCCGAGGCCGAACGCCTCGATGCCGTGCCGGTCACCACCGCCAAGGACGCCGTTCGCCTGCCGCCGGCGGTGCGCGAGCGGGTGCGCGTGCTGACCGTCAGCCTCGCCTGGGAAGACCCCGATGCGCCCGAGGGTCTGCTCCGGACCGTGATCAACACCTGGGCGTCGGAGGGGCGTTATCGCCGCGGCTATGCATGATCTCGTATTCCTGTTCGACGTTGACAACACGTTGCTGGACAACGACCGGGTGCAGCACGACCTGAATGCGCATCTCGGCCTGGAGTATGGCGCCGCCGCGCGCGACCGCTACTGGGCGCTGTTCGAGCAATTGCGCGGGGAACTCGGCTACGCCGACTATCTCGGCGCGTTGCAGCGCTACCGGCTGGAGGACCTGCACGACCCGCGCGTGCTGCGTATCGCCAACTGGCTGGCCGACTACCCGTTCGGCGCGCGGCTGTATCCGCGCGCCCTGGACGCGGTGCGGCACGCCCGGCAATGGGGCCCGACCGTCATCCTGTCGGACGGCGACGCCGCGTTCCAGCCGCGCAAGGTCGAACGCTCCGGCCTGTGGCGGAGCTTCGGCGAGAACGTGCTGATCTTCGTGCACAAGGAGGAGTCGCTCGACGATGTCGAGCGGCTGTTCCCGGCGCGCCACTACGTGATGGTGGACGACAAGCTGCGCATCCTGGAGGCGCTGAAACAGGCCTGGGGCGACCGCGTCACCACGGTGTTCCCGCGCCAGGGCCACTACGCGCTGGAGCCGGGCGTGGAGGCGCGGTACCTGCCGCCTGATGTCCGGCTGGAGCGGATCGGCGACATGCTGGGCTGCGAGCGCGCGGTGTTTGCCGGCGCCGGCGACTGATGCACGCCGCCCAACGCGACGACCCGCCGGAGCCAGCCAGCCGCCGCCGCGACCTCTCGCACCACGCCATCCCGTACGGCGCCCCCACCCGAGCCGGCTGCCCCTGCCGCGCCCCGGCCATCCACGGCAAGCTGCGCTGCCGCATGCATGGCGGCCGCAACACCGGTCCCCGCCCCGCCGAGGGCAGCGAGACATCGCGTGCCCTATCGGGGTGGACAAATGAGAAGAGTAGGAAATGCTTTGCGGTGCTCCGCGCTGGCCGCCTGGAACCGGCGGACGGCGCTCCGGGCTGTGCCGATTGCCAGCTTCGCATCCGATGTTCTGAACCGCGGCTGGGGGCTGTAGTCTGCCAGATGCCGCTTCTCCTGTAGCTCGATCGCGGCCGTGGAAAACGCCCGGACATTTGCATCAAACCCATCAGTTGGAAAGTAGTGGGCATACCCGGCAGGCGAAGTTTGCTTTTTTGCCTCCACACATGGATCCTTCAAGGCTTTATGATCGACGCATCTACAGACCAGCGCGTATCGGTTCGTTGCGCGCTGCGTCGCTCCGACGAATTCGTTCGCTGCCTCGGTCAGGCAAAAATGGAAAAGTTCGTAGTACGCGGCCGAAATCACTCGCCGCAATGCGACCTGGCGCGGACGACCGGAAGGCCGTAAATCGGCTAATCGTTCCGCCTTCTCAAACAAGTGGTCAGCATTCAGTATCGCCACTCGACTCCAACTCTAACTCTTCCTCGGTCACAAAATCGATGATCGGGAACCTTTCTTCTTTTGCTTCGCGAAGTGCTCTTTCTATGCTGACCAGCAGGTCCAGGGCCTCGTCTCCGCTGATCTTGTCGGCACGACCGCGCTTCAGAATGATGGTTATGTTCAACGCCTCGTGGCCCTCGGAATCTGAAGCGGGTTCGCTCACTACGCTTCGGACGCCTGCCAGTCGTTTCAGGATGGCAGACGCAGCCTTGTTCGCGACTTGGCTGACTTTGGTGAGTTCAAGCATGGCAGCCGGGTAGCAGACTGCACCCCGCCGCGAAAGTCCGTTCCGGGTTGAACCCGGCGGTTCAGGCGAAGCGGCCCGGCTACCGCTGCCATGGGTCGGCAGGTATCAGTCAAGCTGACCCACGACCCGACCCTGCCATCGGTTGCTGCCATGGCGAGTGACTACCGCCCGATTCATTGCCCACCGCCCCGGCGACCCTCCCCCACCCGTGATCCGTCACCGTCCCACCGACGGCGCCGGCGATTTGCCGCCGCCCGCCATGACGACCACCCTGGTCTTTTGTCCTAGGAAATGATACTCTACCCCTCCGGAAGCCTGCCAGGAGTGCGCCGCATGCCTCATCCGTCCCCACTCGCCTGCACCACCGCCGCCCCAGCCAG
>DATLQW010000031.1:0-15424 GCA_035535035.1 Acetobacteraceae bacterium | reverse complement strand
GACCTACCACAGTGCGGTGATGCTGGGCGGCTCTGATACGCTGAAGACAACGGCAAACGGGGCTATCGGCTTCGCCAGCACGGTGGACGCGACAACCGCGGGCGTTCAGGGCCTGACGGTGAATGCCGGGACTGGTACGGTGACGTTCGCCGCCGCAGTGGGCGGGTCGCAGGCGCTGGCGAGCCTGACGGTGACCGGCCCGACGACGCTGGACGCCGGCGTCTCGACCGACGGGGGGCAGACCTACAACAGCGCGGTCACGCTGGCCAACACGCTCACGCTGAACTCGAACGCCGACACCACGGCAAACGGGGCGATCGACTTCGCCAGCACGGTGGATGCGGCAAGCGAGGGCATTCAGGGCCTGACGGTCACTGCCGGGGCCGGAGCGGTGACTTTCGAGGGCGCGGTCGGCGGGAAGATGGCGCTGGCGAGTCTGACGGCGACGGGCGGCACGATCACGCTGGACGCCAACGCCACTGTGACGGGGGCGCTGGTGGCCGACTCGACGGGGCCGGGCTCGATCCTGGCGATCAACACCACGCTCAGCGCCACGACGGTGAGCCTGACCGCGCCGGCGATCAGCATTTCCGGTGCAGTCGCCGGTACGACGAGCGTCAGCCTGATCGCTACCGGTGGTGGGATCACCGGGGCGGGCAGCGTGACGACGCCGCTGCTGACCGGCAGCGCGACGGCCACGGTAAACCTGACGGGAACGAACAACATTGCGGCGCTCGGCGCGAGCGCGGCGTCACCGTTCAGCGACGGGGGCAACGCGTTCACGCTGATGGACGCGGGTGCGGCGTCGCTGGCGGTGAACGGGGTGAGCGCAGCGACCGTGAGCCTGACCGCGCTGGCGATCAGCATACCCGGCGCGATCACGGGGACGACGAGCGTCGGTCTGATCGCGACCGGCGGTGGCATCACCGAGTCGGGCAGCGTGACATCGGCGCTGCTGACCGGCAGCGCGGCGACCAGCGCCTCCCTGACCGGCTCGAACGCCGTCCTGACGCTGGGTAATTTTACCGCCACGACGGGGTTCGCGCTGACCGACATGCCGGACCTTTCGGTGACGGGGACGGTGAGTGGCGGCTCGGCCGCGACGATCACCGACACCGGCACGCTGGGAATCGCCGGCAGCGTGGCGGGAACGACGGTCAACCTGACCGGCGCGGGCATCGGCATAACCGGCGCAGTGAGCGGGCCGACAAGCGTAACGCTGACCGCGCGCTCGGCTGGGATCACCGAGACCGGCACGTTGATCGCCGGGACCTTGACCGGCAGTTCGGCCGGCGCGACGACTCTGGCGGGGGCGACAGCGACCGCCAACCAGATCGCCGACCTGAGCAATTTCAAAGCAACCAGCCTGACGCTGTTGGACGGCGAAAGCCTGACCGTGCTCGGCCCGGTGATCGCCAGCAGCGGTGCGGTCGCCGTTACGACGCAGGGCGTGCTGACCAACAATTCGACCATCCAGGCCAGCACCAACGCGACGCTGCGGGCCGGCACCGGCCTCACCAACACCGGCTCGGTGATCGCACAGACCGGCAATGCGTCGCTGACCGCCTCCACCGGAACGCTGTCCAACAGCGGCCTGATTTCCGCCGCCGCAAGCGCCGCCGTCGTCGCGCTGACCGCGAATGGCGGGCCGATCATCCAGACGGGCAACAGCGCCGCCATCATCGCCGGCGGCCAGGTCGTCATGGATGCGACCGGAGGCATCACGCTGAGCGGCCTGGTGCAGGACGCCACCGGCGTCGTCCTCAATTCCGGCGGCGCGATCTACCAGAACGGCAGCCTGATCGCCGACCTGCTGACCGGCAGCGCCGCCGGAACGGTTGACCTCGCCGGCGCGACATCGACCGCCAACCAGGTCGCCAACCTGGGCAACTTCACCGCCGGCGGCAGCTTCGTCCTGAACGACGGCGCGAACCTGCTGATTAGCGGCGTGGTGAGCGCCGCGACGATCAACATCGACGACGGCACCAACACGATCTCGCTCGGCAACGCCGGCTTCGTCACCGGCGGCGCGGTACGCCCGCCGATCGCCCTGCTGGCCGCCCAACTGCCACCCAGCAGCATTACCACGCAGGGCGCCTACCTGCATGCCGGCAACGTCATCCAGACCGGCGGCAGCTTCACGGTCGCCAACCTGCCCGGCACGCCGGAAAGCATCCTGTCCATCAGCCTCCCACCGAACGGCGGCGGCACGCTGCAGTTCAACTCGGCCGGCTTGATCGCACCAGCCACGTGGCTGATCGTGAGCGTGGGCAACGGCCAGGCGAGCGGCCCGATCGATGTGGCGGCGCTCGACTTCGCCTACAGCCCGCCGCCGGGCCGCGCCTCGCTCGCCGGCTCGATCGGCGGCTTCAACGGCCAGGCAGCAGCGGCGGCGGCGTTCATCCAGCCCCAGCCGAACGCCAATTTCCGCGTCAACGGCTGCCCGATCCATTCGGTCAACTGCGTGCTGCTGGCGACTCAGGGCGTGCCGCAAACCAACCCGGCGAACGACATCGTCCTCGGCGTGCCATTCAACCAGAACCCGGAAGACCTGGTGGTGCCGGCGGTATCGGATGAGCGGTACGAGCTGGTACCGTGCGATGATCCGAACGCCAAGGAAGGCTGCCCCGCCGACATCCGGCGGAAGCACTGAAAGCCAGCACGATGTTCCGCCGCACTGTACCGCTCGATCGTCTCCGGCCAGGATTACCGACCATGCGCGCGTCACTCATCGCCCTGCTGCTCCTGCTGCTGCCGGTGGCCGGCTGCGAAACGCCGCCGCCGGACGCTTACGTGCATGGCGCGGCCGGTGGCGGGAAACCCGCTGCCCAGGTTGCGATCGGAAAGAACGCGGTGGGCGAAAGCTGCACGCAATCGGCGAGCACGGGCGGTTCGGCCGCGGTCTATTGCGGCACATGGGACCAGCCCAGCGCGCATGTGCGCTCCGGCGGGCCGAGCAGTGGCGCGCAGCTCGCGCAACTCGCGACCGCCAGCCCGTGGCGCGACTCGATCGACACGCGCTTCCGTTGCAATCCGCCCACGGCGACGGCGATCCTCGGCAACAACCCGGCCGAGCTGATGCAGTGCACCCGCCTCGTCGGCGGCTGGGCGCATGTGGCGATGGTTGCCGCAGTAAACGGGAAGATATGGTACGCCGACGGGGTGCTGCCTGCGGCACGCGTCATGGAACGCTCGATCGGCGTTCTGGCCGGGGTCATGCGGCCTGACGCCGCGCCGGTGAATTCCGCCGCGGATGCCTTGCTGGCGCGCCGCTTGGCGGCGCAATCGTTCACCTCGGGCGATATCGGCCAGTTCGACGAGCTGATGGCGGTGGGCACCCGCGCCAACCTTGCGGACAACACCGGCGCGGCGGAAAGCGCCTTCCGGGCCGCGCTCGCGCTGCAGCAGAAATTGCTCGGCAAGAACAATCCGAACACCGCGACCACAATGATGTCGCTGGCCTTGCAGCTTTCCAACGAAGGGCGCTTCGCGGAAGCCGATGCGTTGTTCGGCCAGGCGGCGAAGCTGGTGCCGGGCTCCGCCGAGGCCATCGCGCCGGCGCGCCTGCTGCACTATCGCGGGCTGGACGCGATGAACCAGGGCAAGCTGCAACAGGCGCTGCAACTGCTGACACAGGCGGATGCGCTTTACGCAGCGCAGGTGCCCGAGAGCGCCCTGAATGCAAAGCCGCCGCCCGCCATCAGTCCTTTCGCTTTCAGCCGCTCCATGGCGGCCAGCTCGCTTGCACCCGAAGGGGGATTGCTCACCGACCCGCGGGCGCAATCGGCGCTGCTGGGCCTGATCGAGGTGCGCCGCAACCGCGCCGTGGTGCTGGGCGTGCTTGGCAAGCCGGCGGAAGCCAACGCGCTGTTGCGGTCGGCGAGCGACCTGGCGCGCGGCAACGGACTGGCGCGGCCGATCGTCGATGCCAGGCTGTACCGCACCACCGCGCTGGCTTCGCTGGCACAAGGCCAGGACGCCCGGGCGCTGCGGGAACTCGATGAATCGACGGTGGCGTTCGGCCGGGCGCTGCCCGGATCGAAGCCGCTGGCGGAGACCTATCTACTGCATGCGCGTGAGCTGATGCGAACCGGCCACAGCGCCGAGGCGCTGCCGATCTGCCACAGTGCGGTGACGGCGCTGGCGGCGCTGAAAACCGGCACGACGCCGGACCTGATGGCCCCGTGTCTCAACGCGTATGCCGATGCGGCGGCGCGGGAAAAGGACCACGTGCGGGACCAGGGCTTGCTGGCGGAGATGTTCACCGCGGCGCAACTGGCCCAGGGCAGCATCACCAGCCAGCAAATCGCCCAGGCCAGCGCGACCCTGGCCGAGAATGCGCGCAATCCGAAGGTCGGCGAGGCCATCCGCCTGCGGCGCGACCTGAAGGGCAAGCTGGACACTCTTTACAGCCAGCGCGACGACCTGGCACAGGAACAGCGCCGGGGGGCGCCGGCCAATCCGGAGATCGCGGCGCGGGAGGCGACCCTGGACAAGCAGATCGCCGAAACGCGGACGAAACTGGCCGACGCCGACGGGGCGTTGCAGGCGGCCTCGCCGAACTACGGCCAGCTCGTGCAGGAGGTGGTTTCGGCGAAGGACGTGTTTGCCGCCTTGCATCCGAACGAGGCGTTCGTGGCGATCACTCTCGCCGACCAGGACGGATGGGTGTTCCTGTTGCGGAACAACACCGTGACGGTGTCGAAGATCGCCGCGGGCCTGCCCGAAATCGCCGGCCTGGTGAAGCGGATCCGCGAGGGCATCGAGCTGACCACCGCCGGCCTGCCGCCGTTCGACATCGCCGACGCGCAGCGGCTCTACAAGCTCACGTTGGGCGGCGTGGCGCCGGAACTCCAGGGCGTCCATGCGCTGGTGGTGGCGCCGAGCGGTCCGCTGCTGTCGCTGCCGTTCGAGGTCATGCTGACCGGTCCGGCAGAGGAAACCAACCTGGCCGGGGCTCCGTGGCTGGTGCGGCAATTCACCCTGGCGCACGTGCCGGCGCCCAGCAACTTCGTGAGCCTGCGCAAGATCGCCGGCGGCTCGCGCGCCACCAGGCCCTGGTTCGGGTTCGGCGATTTCAATCCGGTCACCCTGGCGCAGGCGGAAAGCAGCTTCCCGGGCTCGACCTGCGCCGACAGCGCGCAACTGCTCTCTGACCTGCCGCGGCTGCCCTACGCGATCAAGGAACTCAGCGCGGCGCGCGATCTGCTCGGTGCGAGCCCCTCGGATGAATTGCTGGGGGCGGCCTTCACCGCCCAGGCGGTGCTGAACACGAAGCTGAAGAACTACCGGATCCTGCATTTCGCGACCCACGCGCTGCTGCCCAGCGATCTGACCTGCCAGACCCAGCCGGCGATCGTCACCTCCGACCCGCCAGGCGCCACCAATGCCTCGGGCGCCTTGCTGACCGCATCGCAAGTGGTCGGGCTGGACCTGGACGCCGACTTGGTGATCCTGTCGGCATGCAACTCAGGGGGCCCCGGCGGTTCGACGGCAGGCGAGAGCCTGTCCGGCCTGGCGCGTGCCTTCTTCTATGCCGGCGCGCGGGCGCTGCTGGTGACGCACTGGTCGGTGAACGATCAGGTGGCCGCCTTCCTGGTCGCGGATACTTTGCGCCGCATGAAGGAGAATCCGGCGCTCGGCGTGGCTGGCGCGCTGCGCAATGCGCAGCTCTCCATGCTGGCACAGGCCGGTAAGGGACTGCCGCCGGAAATCGCCCACCCGTTCTTCTGGGCGCCGTTCGCCGTCATCGGCGAAGGTGGGGAACGCGTAATGAACGCCGAAGCGGTTTCAAAGAGCCGGTTGGCGGGACTATGATCGAACCCGTACGGCACGTGGCGGGGGTGGGCCCATAGGCGTCAGGACGCGCAGGGTGCGGAGAAGAGTTCTCCGCCTCCCCTTGAGGGAGGTGGTTGGAGGGAGGGGTGCGTACGGCCGCGGTTCCTGGCTGTACGCACCCCTCCCCCCAACCACCTCCCTCAAGGGCAAGGGGAGGCGGAGGTTTCTGCCCCGCTCGTGGCATATCCTGATGCCGATGGGGATCGTCCCGGCCAACTGAATCGGGGTACGCGCATGGCGGAGACGATCGAGACCCTCGGCAAGTACGAGATCAAGCGCACGCTCGGCAAAGGGGCGATGGGCACCGTGTACGAGGGCTGGGACCCGATCATCGCCCGCCGCGTCGCGATCAAGACCGTCCGCATCCCGGATACCCAGGACGATCCGGAGACCGAGGAGGCGCTGGCCCGTTTCCGCCGCGAGGCGCAGGCCGCCGGCCGCCTGACCCATCCCAACATCGTCGGCGTGTTCGACTACGGGGAGACCGGCGACATCGCCTACATCGTCATGGAATACGTTGACGGCCCGTCAGTGAAGTCGCTGGTGGACAAGCAGGAACGCTTCGCCATCGGCGACACGATGCGGATCATGACGGACCTGCTGAACGGCTTGCAGTTCAGCCATGCCCGCGGCGTCGTGCACCGCGACATCAAGCCGGCCAACGTCATGCTGACCAAGGAGGGCCAGGGCAAGATCGCCGATTTCGGTATTGCCCGGATCGAGAGCTCGTCAATGACCCAGGCCGGCACCGTGCTCGGCACGCCGGCCTACATGTCGCCCGAACAATTCATGGGCCAGGTGGTGGATGCGCGCACCGACATCTACTCGTCTGGCGTGCTGCTGTACCAGTTGCTGACCGGCGAGCGGCCGTTCGAGGGCGGCATGTCGGCGATCATGCACAAGGCGCTGAACACCGACCCCCCGCTGCCGTCGCAGATCACGGTCACCTGTCCGACGGCGTTCGATGGCGTGGTGCGCAAGGCGATGGCCAAGCGGCCGGAAGAACGGTTCCAGTCGGCCACCGAATTCCTGGAGGCATTGCAGGCGGCTTCATCCGGCCGGCCGGTTCCGGGGCTGGCACGGGATGATGCCGACTCGGAGGCGACGATGGTCGCCGCCGCCCCGCGCCGCCCGGCCGCGCGTCCCGTGGCTGCGTCGGCGGCCGTCCCGGCCGCCGCGCCGAAGCGTTCTGCGCTGCCGATGATTGCCGCAGCGGTGGTGGTTGTGGTCGCGCTGCTTGGCGGCGGCGCGTGGTTCTTCCTGTTGCGCGGCTCCGCGCCGGCTCCGGTTGCCCCGGTCGCGCAGAACACCGCGCCAGCGGTATCATCAGGCGCGCCGGGCGCCGCACCGCCGCGCACTGCCGGTACCACGCCCTCGTCGGCGACGCCCGCACCCGCCGCTTCTGCTCCCGCGCGGGCTTCCGGCGCGCCACAAGCTCCGCCTCAGGCGACCGCCGGGGCGCCGGCGCCGTCCCGGCCGCCTCCGGTCGCGTCGGCGACTGGAAACACCCCGCTGGCCGCCGCCCCGCAATTGGCCAGTGCCGGGCTGGACACCATTCGCCAGCAGATCGCCCAACTTGCCGCCAACCAGAATTGCGCGTTGATCGAGGGCGGCGTGCGCGACGACGGCAACGTCACGTTGACCGGACTGGCCGGACCCTCGGCGGCGGACGCGGTGCGTCAGGCGCTGGCCGGCCTTACCATCCCCGGCGCGGTGGACTGGCAGATCGACAGCGTCAATCCGATATTCTGCCCGGCGCTCGGCGCCTTGCATCCGATCGTGCCGGCATTCGGTGCGGTGGGGCCGCGGCTGGGGCTGACGCTCGCCGGCGGCAAGACGCGGCTGCATGACGGCGAGCAAATCCTGCCGCGGCTGGAGATGGCGGATTTCCGCGGCAGCCTGTTGGTGGACTATGTCGGTCATGACGGCACGGTGCTGCACCTCTACCCGCAGCTTGCCGACCCGAAGCAGGGCATGACGGCGGACCCGCCGCGGGTGTTTCGGGCGGGCGAGGCGGTCAGGCTGGGCGTTGCCGGACCGGGCCATCCGGCATGGGAGGTCGGTCCGCCCTACGGCACCGACATGATCATCGCGGTCGCTTCGTCGCAACCGCTGTTCGATCGGCCACGGCCCGGCAATGTCGAGACGGCGGCCAAGTACCTGCGCGACCTGCGGGTTGCCGTCGATGCGGCGCAGCGTCGCGGCGAGCGGGTGGCGGGCAACGCCGTGACGGTAGATACAATAGCAAAATAGAATTCCGCTCCCGCCGCAGGCCGGTGAGGTTTATCCTGACCCATGAGCCTCTTGCAGAACACGTGGCGTTCTCCCGGCCACGTAATGCCAGGCACCCGAAAGCCTGACATGCGCTAGCGGCGATCTAGTACCATGTCGCGCGGCTGGCCGCCCGACGAGTCAGCCATTCGGGCGGTTCGTATAATTCCCATCGAGCCATACCTGCCGATGCTGCGGCGAGACCGAATCATGGCCGACACGCCCCAACCATGCTGCGGCACCTGGATCGATCGCCAACGCAGCCTGCTGCCCGGCCCGAAAGGCTGACTCGTCAGGCGGCCAGCCGCGCGACATGGTACTCGGTTCCCACGTGCGAATGTCAGCCTTTCGGGCGCCGGGTACTATCGTCCTCCTTGAAACACCCGACCAGTCGATGCCCCGCGGTCGGAGTTTCCCTACGCGTAGTCCGCCGCCACCGTCGCGTCCTTGTGCCGATCCGACGCCACCTGGTTCAGCACCAGCGACACCACGAACGACACCGCGAGGTTCACCACCAGCGAGGCCAGCGCGGCGTAGCACGGGAAGCCGCCGATGCCGGCCAGGTGCAGCGGGTACACCGGCGCGAAATTGTTGCTCGCCACCATCCAGGTGCCCAGCCCGAGCCCGGCCATCCAGCCGAGCAGCAGCGCCCAGCCGTTGAAGAAGCGCGTGTAGAGGCCGAGCATGACCGAAGGCAGCGTCTGGATGATCCACACCCCGCCGAGCAATTGCAGCCAAATCGCGTATTGCAGCGGCAATGCGAAGATGAACACCAGCGCCCCGGCCTTGATCACCAGCGAGACGATCTTCGCCACCTGGCTCTCCTGCGCGTCGGTGCAGGCCGGGTTGATGAACTCGCGGTAGATGTTGCGGGTGAAGGTGTTGGCGGTGGCGATCGACATGATCGCCGCCGGCACCAGCGCGCCGATGGCGATGGCGGCGAACGCCACGCCGACGAACCAGCTCGGGAACAGCGCCAGGAACAGCGCCGGCACGGCAAAGTTGTTCAGGTAGCGCTTGAAGCCTCCGGCGAGTTCCGGCATCGACTGCACGCCGATGGCGAGCGCCATGAAGCCCACCAGCGCCAGCAGCCCCAGCATCAGCGAATAGGCCGGCAGCATGGCGGCATTGCGCCGCACCACGCGCGCGCTGGATGCGCTGAGGATCCCGGTGATCGAGTGCGGATACAGGAACAACGCGCAGGCCGAGCCGAGCGCCAGCGTCGCATAGGCGCTGAACGAGCCATACGTGCCGGCCGGTGGCACCGCGAGCAGCAGCTTGGGCGACGGGATGGACGAGAACACCTTGGCGTAGCCGCCGAGATGGATCGGCACGGCGATGATCGCGGCGAACACGGTGATGTAGATCAGCAGGTCCTTCACCACCGCGATCATCGCCGGCGCGCGCAGGCCGGACGTGTAGGTGAACGCCGCCAGGATGACGAAGGCGATGACCAGCGGCAGGTCGCCGGCGAAGCCGCTGGTCTCCACGCCCATCGCGCCGATCACCACCTGGATGCCGACGAGCTGCAGCGCGATGTACGGCATGGTGGCGAGAATGCCGGAGAAGGCGATGGCCAGCGCCAGCCAGCGGTTACCGAAGCGTCCGCGCACGAAATCCGCCGAGGTGACGTAGCCGTGCTTGCGCGCCACCGACCACAGGCGCGGAAACACGATGTACAGCAGCGGATAGATCATCACCGTGTACGGCACGGCGAAGAAGCCGATGGCGCCGGCGCCGAACATCAACGCGGGAACCGCGATGAAGGTATAGGCGGTGTACAGGTCGCCGCCGATCAGGAACCAGGTGATGAAGGTGCCGAAGCGGCGCCCGCCCAGCCCCCACTCGTGCAGCTTGCTGAGGTCGCCCTTGCGCCAGTGCGCGGCGATGAAGCCCAGCCAGGCGATGAAGCCGAACAGCACGATGAAGACGGTCAGCGCGGTCCAGTTCATCGGATCAGCGCTCCACCAGATAGACGAAGCCGATGATCGCCGCGCCGAGAATCACCCAGCCGAGTTGGTACCAGTAGAAGAACGGGATGCCCGCGAGCATCGGCTCGGCCCTGTCGTACGACGACACCCAAAGCATAGCGACGAACGGTAAAAGCAGCAGCAGGCGCGCCCACACCACGACTCGCACCGGCCGATGTTCGTTGCTGTGCCCGGACATGATTCCCCCGCTTCGCGCCAGTTACCGTCTGCCTACCGCGGAATTGCAATTCGGTAAAGAACCCGCCGGTTGCCGTCCGGCGTGGACCCGCCTCACCCGCGTTCGACCTCGGCATTCGCCGCCTGGATCGCCGCCGGAATCGCCGCCTGGATCGACGGTTGTTGACGCCGCCGGGATGCGCCATACATGGGCGGATCACCGTACGGGGAGGCTTGGCCATGTGGTCCGCGTCAACGCGTGCATTTCTCGGCTTTATCGCCGCCGCCATATCCGTGCTGACCTTCCATCAAGGCATGGTCGCCGCGCTGCACGCACTGGGGCTGTCGCCCTTCACGGCCTATAGCGCCAATCCGGTCCCCCCGTTCGGCGTGCCGCTGATCGCCGACCTGTGCTTCTGGGGCGGGCTGTATGGGCTGGTGTTCGGGCTGCTGCTGCCGCGGTTCGCCTGGCCGATCTGGGTGTGCGGTGTGATCCTCGGCATCATCGCCGCGCTGGTCGCGATGTTCGTCGTCGTTCCGATCAAGGGCGGTCAAATCGCATTTGGCTGGCACGCCTTGCCAATCGCCCGTGCGCTGCTCATCAACGGCTTCTGGGGCCTGGGGGTCGGGCTGATCCTGCCGCTGCTGATGCCGCGCGGACTGCGGCGTACCAGGCACGCCTGAGCCCGTACACGTCACCCGCGAAGCCGGTCGAGGCGCGCAGCGATAAGGGTGATCGGGTCGCCCCGTCGCAGCCTCGCCGGCCGCCGCGCACCGGACCAGGATCAGGTCCGAGGCAGGCTCTCCCCCGCCGCGGACGGGAAAAATCCTGCTGTTAACTCTGCCACTTCACCGTGCGCTGCGGCGGATGCGCCCGAACGACATCCTCGTTCACCTCCGCCCCCCAGCCCGCCCCTGTCGGGATCAGCATCTGCCCGTCCTCGATCACCGGCGCCGCGCTCACCAGCGCGTCCTTCCACGTCACGTCCTCGATATCGATCTCCATCACCCGGAAATTCGGTACCGCGGCGCAGAAATGCGCGCTCATCAGCGAGCTGATGTGGCCGTTGAAATTGTGCGGCGCCACGTTGATTTCGTAAGCGTCCGCCATCGCGGCGATCTTCATCGACTCCAAAATGCCGTTCCACGCAATGTCGATGATCGCCACATCCACCGACTGTTGCTCGAAAAACGGCCGGAACTGCCGGCGGCCATACAGTGATTCGCATGACGCGATGCGCGTGCGCGCGCTGCGCCGGATGGTGGCGAGCGCGGCCGGGTCGTAGCTGTCGATCTCCAGCCACACCAGGTCGAACGGCTCCAGCGCCTGCGCCAGCGTGATATAGCCTTCGGTCTTGAAGTTGAAATTGAGGTCGAGATGCAGCCCGACACGCGGCCCCGCACCCTGGCGGAACGCGGTCATCTGCGCCACCAGGCCCTCGACCAGCCGCGCGTCGATGTTCAGCTCCGGCCAGCCGGAGCCGTTGAAGCCGGGCATGTGGATATACGGCTTCTCGGCATCGAAGCGCATGATGTTGGTCTTCAGGCCCGTGAAGCCGCGCCGCGCCACCTCGGCCCCCACGCGCTCCACGTCGGCCAGCGACCGGATCGGCGGGAACCCGGTCCACGCCTCGATCCGGTCGGCGAAGCTGACGCGCCAAGTGCCGCAATGCGACCAATAAAGCTGCAACCGGTCGCGCACGGGCCCGCCCAGCAGTTCGTAAACCGGGATGCCGAGCGCCTTTGCCTTGATATCGACCAGCGCGTTCTCGATGGCGGCGATCGCCTGCTGGTTGAGGCCGCCGGGAGTCTGCCGGGTCAGGCCGTGCATGAAGGCGGTGATCTTCTCCACCGGCCGCGGGTCCATGCCGACGATCCGCTGGCCCAGCCGCTGGATCACCGTGCTGAGACCCTCGGCGCCGAAATTCTCCAGAAACTCCGACCAGCCGACCAGGCCCTCGTCGGTGGTGATCTTCAGGAAGGAAAAGTCGCGCCAGCCGGCGGCGCAGTGCAGGTCCTCGATCTTGGCGATGCGCATGGCGGTTTCCTTCCTTCGATGTCCGGCGGATGCTAACGCCTTGGCGTTCGCGGCGGCAACCTGTCTGCGCCGCGGTGTGTCTGCGCCGCGGGAGAACCGGCGCGAGATGGATATGGCGACCGCATCTCGCAACACCGTTGCAACGCGGCAGGAGATCGCCATGCATCGGCAAACGGTCGGTTTGTTCGGCCCCAGGGGTAGAGCCGGCCGGTGCTTGTCTCACCTTCCGCGGCAGCGTATGCGTCCACCGCCCGGCGTCGGGCTGGCGCGCGTAATTCAGGCAGCTTCTTGGTGAGTCCCGTCCGATGACCAGCCCGCAACGGCCGCGAGAATGGTGAGCGGCGCCGCTGCCGCCGACCCGGCACGCAAACCCGTGCCCGGCGTCGCTGTCCTGCTCGCAGTACTCGGCGTCGTCTATGGCGATATCGGCACCAGCCCGCTCTACGCCCTGAAGGCCAGCCTGGAGCTTTTCAAGGGCATCGCCATCAGCAACGTCGAGATCCTCGGCATCCTGTCGCTGATCTTCTGGTCGCTCGTGCTGATCGTCACGGTCAAGTACGTGACCTTGATCATGCGCGCCGACAACCGCGGCGAGGGCGGCATCCTGGCGCTGATGGCGCTGGCGCAGCGCGTCTGCGTTGACGCCGGCATGCGCGGCTTCCTCGGACTGGTCGGCATCGCCGGGGCGTGCCTGTTCTTCGGCGACGGCGTCATCACCCCCGCCATCTCCGTATTGTCGGCCGTCGAAGGGCTGGAAGTCTCCGCGCCCAGCCTCGCGGACTTCGTGCTGCCGATCAGCCTGACGGTGATCGTGCTGCTGTTCGCCGTGCAATACCGCGGCACCACCAGCGTCGGGCGCGTGTTCGGTCCGGTCATGGCCGTGTGGTTCGTCGTCATCGGCGCGCTGGGCGTGGGAGAAATCGCGCGCCATCCCTTCGTCCTGCTGGCCATCTCGCCGAGCTTTGCCGTCGCTCTGGTCATCCAGTACAAGGTGTTCGCCTTCATCGTGCTCGGCGCGGTGGTGCTGTGCGTCACCGGCGCCGAGGCGCTGTACGCCGACATGGGACATTTCGGCGCCCCCCCGATCCGGCTGACCTGGACGTTTTTCGTGCTGCCGTGCCTGGTGCTGAACTATTTCGGCCAGGGAGCGCTGCTGATCAGCCATCCCGAGGCGCTCAACAACCCGTTCTTCCTGCTCGCGCCGCACTGGATGCGCCTGCCGCTGGTCGTGCTGGCGACCTTCGCCACGGTGATCGCCAGCCAGGCGGTGATCTCCGGCGCCTACTCAATGACCCGCCAGTGCGTGCAGCTCGGACTGCTGCCGCGCATGACGGTGCGCCATACCTCCACCCAGGAAGAAGGCCAGATCTACGTGCCGCAGGTGAACACCTTCCTGCTGGTGGGCGTGGTGATCCTGGTGCTGGCGTTCAAGACCAGCGACAACCTGGCCTCGGCCTACGGCATCGCGGTCACCGGCACGTTCATGTGCACGGCGGTGTTGGCCACGGTGGTGTTCCGCCGCCAGTTCCACTGGTCGCGCGCTGCGACGATCGCGGTGTTCGGCGGATTCTTCCTCATCGACCTTACCTTCTTCGCCGCCAACACGCTGAAGGTGGTGGAAGGCGGCTGGGTGCCGCTCGCGATGGGGCTCGGCCTGACCGCGCTGATGACATCCTGGAAGCGCGGGCGCGACCTGCTGCTGGCGCGCTGGCAGCAGGACAGCATGCCGCTGGCGCTGTTCCTGGCACGCTTGCCGCAATCCCGCACCGTTCGGGTGCCCGGCCTGGCGGTGTTCCTGACCGGCCAGCCGGACTACGTGCCGACCTCGCTGCTGCACAACCTGAAGCACAACAAGGTGCTGCACGAGCAGGTGCTGTTCGTTACGGTGCAGAACGTGGACGTGCCGGAAGTGCGGGCGGATCGGCGCGCCGAAATTTCCGAGCTCGCAGCGGGCATCTATCGCGTCATCCTGCGCTTCGGCTTCATGGAAAGCCCGAACATCCCGCGCACGCTGGAGGAGCTGCAGGGCCGGATTCCGTTCGACCCGATGCAGGCGAGCTATTTCCTCGGCCGCGAGGTCCTGGTGCCCGCCATGGTGCCGAAGCTGCCCTGGTGGCGGCTCTGGCTGTTTCTGCTCATGGCGCGCAACGCGGTGCCGGCCACCGAGTTCTTCCGCATCCCATCCGACCGGGTCGTGGAGCTGGGGGTGCGGGTAGCGATCTGACGGTGCCCCACAGCCCCGCCGCCATGGCACGGGAAGCGGAGCTGCTCGCGGTCAGGGGACACTCTCTCGGCCGATTGGTACTAGTGCCCTGTGTCGCTGGTAATGCGGAGATCGCTCCGCACGGACGGTTTGCGGCGACAAACGGCGACGCTCGCGAACCGGTCTCGCTGGCGTGGAGCGGTCATGTCCGATGACGCCGTGCGGTCCGTGCGGGCTGTTCTGTCGCTAGCATTTATTTACCTTCCCATAATGATTGCCATGAGGTCGCCGGCAAGATAGCCGTGGCCAACAGGCTGCCTGAGAGCGCATGCAAGACAACTATTATGGGAAGATTAATAACACGGAGACCGCGAAGAACCACGGAGCGGTTCAGACGACAAATCGCCGCAGGCCGTTCTTCAACAGCCGCGCATGGAAATTGAACAGCAGGCCGAGGCGCAGGCCGCTCATGTGGAGGTGGGTCAGGACCTGAGCGTCATGCGCCGGCAGGATATTCGCAACAACTTTGATTTCACTGATCAGTTGCCGGTCCACGGGAATGTCCGTGCGAAAGCCTTCGTCGAACTGGACGCCTTTGTAGGACACCGGAATTCCGGCTTGCTCCAGCTCATGGCAGAGGCAGCCTTCATAAACCGATTCCGGCATGCCCGGTCCGGTCAGCCGGTGCACTTCGATGGCCAGCCCGATGACTCGTTCGGTCAATTCGCGCGCAAGCAGCATGCCGTCGTGCCTCCGTGCCGCTCCGGTGCGCCCCGAACGGCGCGATCACCTCGTGGGTGGAAGTCCCACCCGGGCAATGGTCGGTTGGCCCGGTAGCTGGCAGGCGGTTTGGTCGGGTAACCGGCCGGGTCGAAGCCCCGCGACAAACGCCGCTTCTGGCGGCGGAGCGAATCGACGGGCCGTAAC
>DATLQW010000030.1:0-32561 GCA_035535035.1 Acetobacteraceae bacterium | reverse complement strand
GAGCCTCGGCTACCCGGCCGACGAGATCGCGACGCTACGGGCCGAAGGGGTCGTGTAAGGGAGCCATCTGATGGGCATGACGATCGTCGAGAAGATTTTCGCGCGGGCGAGCGGGCAGGCGCGGGTCGCGCCGGGCGATCTCGTCGTCGTCGATGTCGATTGCGCGGTGATGATCGACATGAGCTTTCATAAGAACCAGCGCCGCGACATCCTCAAGGTGTTCGACCCCGAGCGGATCGTGATCGCCTACGACCACATGGTGCCGGCGCCCGACAAGGATGCGGCCGAGGCGCATGCCTATGGCCGCGAGTTCGCCCGCCGCTTTGGCATCGCACGGCTGCACGATGTCGGCCCCAACCAGGGTGTCAGCCATGCGATCGTCGCCGACCGCGCCTACGCGCTGCCCGGCAACGTGCTGGTGTGCAGCGACTCGCACACCTGCGCCTCGGGCGCGTTCAACTGTGCGGCGCGCGGTATCGGCGGGCCGGATCTGGTTGCCGCGATCACCACCGGCAAGACCTGGTACCGGGTCGGCGAGACGGTCCGCTACGACCTCCACGGCGCACTGCGGCCCGGCGTTTCGGCCAAGGATCTGTTCCTGCACCTCGCCGGCACCTACGGCCACCACACCAACCAGAATGTCGAGTTCGGCGGGCCGGGCCTCGCCAGCCTGTCGATCGACGCGCGCCGCACGATCGCCGCGATGGGTGCCGAGCTTTCCGCCGAATTCGCCACGTTCGAATGCGACGACATGCTGGTCGACTATGTCTCGGCCCGCAACCCGGCGCCATTCGAACCGCAGGCGCCCGACCCCGACGCCACCTATGCCGAGCGGCGCGCCATCGACCTCGCCGCGATGACCCCGCTCGTCGCGCTGCCCGACGCGGTGATCCGCAACTCGGTGCCTGTTGCCGAGGTCGCCGGCGAGCGGATCGACCAAGCCTATATCGGCTCATGCGCCAACGGCACGTTATCCGACCTTGCCGAGGCGGCGCGAGTCGTCAAGGGCCGCAAGGTGGCCCCCGGCGTACGCCTGATCGTCACGCCCAACACCCAGGCGGTGTACACCGCGGCGCTGAAAGCCGGCTATGTCGAGGCGCTGGTCGAGGCCGGCGCGGTGGTGACCTCGGCAACCTGCGGCGCCTGCTTTGGCGGGCATATGGGCGTGGTCGGGCCGGGCGAGACCTGCATCACCGCCAGCACGCGCAACTTCAAGGGGCGCATGGGCGATCCGTCGGCCCGCATCTTCATGGCCTCGCCGGCAACCGTGGCGGCTTCGGCACTGGCCGGCGCGATCGCCCATCCCGGTGAATTCTTCCGGGGAGACGCGGCATGAGCGGCGCCAACATGCTGGCCGGGCGGGTATGGAAGTTCGGCGACAACATCAACACCGACCTGATGCTGCCGGGACCGTATCTGTACCAAAGCGCTGCCGCCCAGGCGAAGGCGGTGTTCATCAACAACCGCCCCGGCTGGCTGAAGGAGATGCGGCAGGGCGACGTGATCGTCGGCGGCTTCAACTACGGCATGGGCTCGTCGCGCCCCGCCGCGCGATCGTTGCGCAACTGCGGTGTGGGCTTCCTGTTGGCGGAGACGATCAACGGCCTGTTCTTCCGCAACTGCGTCAATCATGGTTTCCGCGCGTTCGAATGCCCCGGCGTCACCCAGGCATTCCAGGAGGGCGATACCGCAGAACTGTCGATCGAGGACTGGACGGCGACCAACCGCCGCACCGGCCAGACGTTGCGGATAACGCCGGTGCCGAAGATGCTGCTCGACATGATGCTGGGCGGCGGCATCATGCCACTGCTGGAAGCGCAGGGCCTGATCGCGCTGCCCCGCCCCGACGCCTCCCCCGCGTAGCGGGAGCGGGATTCCGCCTACTCCGCCGCCACCTTCAACGCGTCCGGATGGAGCGCCTGGTGCAATCGTTCGGCATACGCCGCCTGCCAGTCCGCCGCGGCCAGCACGCATTCGCCGCTGCGCACCTGCTGAAACAGTTCCGGCGCATCGACGCAGGGCGGCACCACCGCCTTGTCGTGCAACGCCCGTGCCGCGATCAGCAAACGGCGGCGCGTGCGGGTGATCATCTGGTCGCTCGGTGCGAGATGTTCCCATGTGTGGTCAACGATCTCGCCCATGCTTTCGGTAATCGCCTGGTCCTGCATCGCGATATGCGTGATACCGGTGTAGATCACGTTGTTGCGTTGCGCGTCGCGATCGACCAGATAGTCGTTGGCCGCGGTCTGCACCGGCCGCCAGCGGCCGAACCAGTCGGTGGTGTTCGGCTGGTAATCCGGCGCCGGCGTCGCACCCGGGATCGGCGCGCCGCCGGTCAGCACCGCGGTGCGCGACGCCTGCTTCCAGGAGAATCCGATGAACATCACGTGCGTGTCGTCCATCGGCACCCAGGCGCGCGCGATCACCCGATCGACGAACGCGCCCTGCGGAATGAACGTCCAGAACGGGAAGCCGAAATGCGCGAAGCGCCAGTAGGTTTCTCCGCGCTCCGCCGGGCGGAACGCGCAATACATCGTGCCCCAGTCGGTGTCCCCGACCTGATACTCGGGCGCCCGGTTCACCACCTGATACTGCAACCAGTTGTCCGCATCCACCTGCTCCGGCCGCACCGACCCGACATGCAGCCAACTGAAATGCGAGGTGTCGATGTCGCCTTCCAGCGCCTGCAACCAATTGCATTCGCGCTGGGTAAAATTGAGCGTGACTTCGCTGTCCGGCAGCAGGGTCGCCTCGATCTCCGGCATCGGCGGCGCCACGTCGCGCGCGCCCATATAGACCCAGATCACGCCGGCCCGCTCGGTGGTCCGGTACGCCTTGGCACGCAGCTTGGCGCTGAAATCCTGGTCCGGCGGCAGATTCGGCATCTCCAGGCACTGCCCGTCGGCGGCGAATTTCCAGCCGTGATAGACGCAGCGCATCCCGCCGTCCTCGTTGCGGCCATAGAACAGCGACGCGCAGCGGTGCGGACAGCGGTGGTCCAGCACGCCGACCCGTCCGGCCGTGTCGCGGAAGGCGATCAGCTTCTCGCCCAGCAGCATCAGGCGCAGCGGGTCGCCGCCCGCGACCAGCTCCGAGGATTTCACCGCGGGCAGCCAATACTGCCGCATCAACTCGCCCATCGGCGTGCCGGGGCCGACCCGGGTGAGTTCCTGGCCTTCGCTGGCTGTGGTCATACTTGCCTCCCGCTCGTCATGATTTTATGCGCGCACGGTATTTTGCTTCCGCCGCCGCGGTCAATCGGCGCCGCGCGCACCGGTCGTTACGCCAGAGGCCCGTCCGCCTGCTTCCACGCGGCGATGCCGCCGTGGATGTGGCACGCCGTCGCCAGTCCGACATCCTGCGCCGCCTGCACCGCCATCGCCGAGCGTTCGCCGAACGCGCAATAGAACACCAGCCGCTTGCCGGTCGCGGTAGCCAGTTCGTGTAGCATGCCGCCCGGTTGAATGTTCTCCTGCAAGTCCGGGTAAGGCGCGTGCAGCGCGCCGGGAATCGCCCCGTGCCGTTCGCGCTCGCTGCGTTCGCGCAGATCGATCAGCACCACGTCGCGGCTGCCCAGCAGAAGCCGTGCCTCCGGTGCGGTCACCGCCCAGCCGCGGCGGGCAATTTCCGCCTGGGCCAGCCCCTGGTGCATGTTCGCCGGCACCGCCACGTCCATCATCTTCGGGTTGGACAGGTTCAGCCCGTTCATCAGCGCGACATACGCATCCACCGACGTCACTTGCAGCCGTGGATTGAAGGCCCTCTCCTCGCCGATCGTGCTGACCGTGTCGCCTTTGTAGTCGTGCGCCGGAAACACCAGCGTCTCGTCGGGCAGCTTCAACAGGCGGCCGAAGATCGAGTCGTATTGCGCGCGCGGGTCGCCATTCTGGAAGTCGGTGCGCCCGGTGCCGCGGATCATCAGGGTGTCGCCGGTGAAGACGCGGTCCGCCATGGCGAAGCTGTAGGAATCGTCGGTGTGGCCGGGCGTGTAGATCACGTCCAGCGCCAGCCCCTCGATGCCCAGCTTGTCGCCGTCGGCCAGCCGCATCGACACCACATCGACGCTGGATTGCTCGCCCATCGCGGTGATGCAGCGCGTGCGGTCGCGCAGCGCACCCAGGCCGGTGATGTGGTCGGCGTGCAGGTGCGTATCCACCGCCTTGACCAGCTTCAGGTCCAGCTCGCGGATCAGTTGCAGGTAGCGATCGACCTTCTCCAGCACCGGGTCGATGACCAATGCCTCGCCGCCGCGGCGACTGGCCAGCAGATAGGTGTAGGTGCCCGAGGTCGCATCGAACAACTGGCGGAAGATCACCGGCGCCTCCCTTGCTCATGCCCGCAACGAGCAGGATACTGCTGCGCAGCGGCGGATTGGGAGATTAGCCTGCTGCGGGCGCGGGAGTCCCGAGAAAATTCGTCACTGTCACGATGGCGGGCACCGCCCCTCCCGAAAGCGGAGGGGCGGCGCTTCGCCGCCGGTTACTTCTGCACGCTGGAGTACGGGTAAACCACGGTGCCGGTCTCCAACGCCGGCGGCCACAGGATCACCTCCGAGGTTGGTTTCGTGAACTGGTCCACGGTGTTGCTTTTGATGCCGCGGAACTGCACTTCCATCACTCGTGGCTTGGTCCATTCGCCGTTGGGTCCGAACGTCACGTTGCCGACGACCGTCTTGAACGTGTGCGTGCGGAGGTAGGCGGCCAGCTTGTCCTGGTTCAGGCTCTTGGCCCCTTCCACCGCCTGCTGCAGCACCTGCATGTAGCCATAGGCAAACGGCGGCAGGTAATATCCCAGCGCGTCAACGCCGACAGGCCCGGCCTTGGCCTGGTATTCCTTCAGGAAGGCCACGGCCGCGGGCGAAGCCAGCTTCGACCACGGCAGCCAGTAGTCATAGTCCACGATGCCATTCAGCAGCGGGCCAAGCTGCACCTTGATGGCGGTGCTCTGCAGCCCGACCATGCCGCCGCCGAACAGCCTGGTCTTCAGTCCGACCTCGTGCGCGGCGCGGATAATGCCGACCGAGTCCGGCGGATAAGAGCAGACCAGCACGAGATCGGGATTGGTCGCCTGGATGGCGCGGATGATCGGCGAGTAGTCGGCGGTGGTGGGCGGATAGGTCTGGTTATAGACGATTTTCAGCCCGTCCTTTTTCACGATCTTCAGCGCGCCGTCGATCGCGTTATGCGCGAACTCGGCGTCCGCGCCAACGATCGCGATTGTCCTGGGCTTCGGAGTCTGTGCCATCGCGGTGGCGAAGAAGCCCGCGGTAAACGTCTGCTTGGGGTTCGGCCCCCCGGTCGGCGTGAAGGAGAAGTAGTTCGGGTAGTGGAATTCGCTGTTCGCGGCCAGCCCGAACAGGCTCAGGAATGTGCGCTTGTGCTGCATGATCACCGGCATCGCCGGCGCGATCATGTTGGTGGCATAACCGCTGACCACGAGATCCACGTGATCCACGTCGAGCAGCTTGGTGTAGATGCCCGGTACGGTCGAAGGGTTGGACTGGTCGTCGTAGTAAACCAGCTTCACCGGACGGCCGAGCAAGCCGCCATGGGCGTTGATGTTCTGCTCCCAGATTTGCATGGCCAGCAGCGCCGCCTTGCCGTTGGGCGCGAGGCCGCCGGTCAGTGCCATGCCGAAGCCGATGGTGATCGGCTTTTTGTCGGCCTGCGCCGGCGTGGCGAACGCCAGCGTGATTGCCGCGGCGGCCGACAGCAGCGCCCCGGTAAGACGTTTCCCCAGCATCGATGGTCCTCCCTTGTTTTCCCTGGACAACGGAACTGTAGCCCGGTCTTGCGCTTCGCGGGAGAGGGGTTCTGGCATATGCTCGCCCGGACGCAGTACCGGAGGAGCACCCGATGCAGGACCTCGACGAGTTTACCGCCACCGACGCGGCGCTGGAGCAATTGGCGGCGACGCCCGACAAGCGGCTGAAGGAGATCGGCGATGCCGCGGTGCGCCACATGCACGCGTTCGCCCGTGAGGTGAACCTGACCCCGCAGGAATGGCTGGCCGGCATCCAGTTCCTCACCGCTGTCGGCAAGGCCTGCACGCCGGTGCGGCAGGAGTTCATTCTGCTGTCCGACGTGCTGGGCCTTAGCGCGGTGGTGAATGCGCTGCACGACAGGAAGGCGCGCGAGTTGGGCTCGCAGAGCAGTCTGCTGGGGCCGTTCTATCGCGAGGGCGCGCCGGAATTGCCGCTGGGTGCCTGCATCGCGGCGCATCCCTCGGTGGAGGAGATCGTCTGCTATGGCCGCGTCACCGGCAATGACGGCACGCCGGTTGCCGGCGCGCTGATCCAGGTGTGGCAGACCAGCGAGCATGGGCTGTATGATTTGCAGACGCACGGGTTGGACGGCACCGATCTGCGCGCGAATTTCCGCGCCGATGCGCAGGGCCGCTATCATTTCCGCACGGTGCGGCCGCTGGGCTATTCGATTCCGATGGATGGCCCGGTGGGCACCATGGTTCGGGCGCAGCAGCGGCACGGCTTCCGGCCGTCGCACATCCACTTCCTGATCGGCGGCGAGGGCTATCGCGAGTTGGTCACCGCGTTGTATTTCGGCGACGACGCGCACATCGATTCGGACACGGTGTTCGGGGTGTCCGGTTCGCTGGTGGTGAATGCTGCGGCGGATCCGAACTCGCCGGTGCCCGGGCTGCGCGCGGTGCACTACGATTTCCGCCTGGCCGCGGCGGCGCCCGGCGAGTCGGGCCGCGTGGGCGCCGACCCGACCACGATGATGCAGGCCGCGGAGTAGCCGGGCCGGAAACTCCTGCTCCCCTTGCCAGGGAGGGGGAGGAATTGAGGGGGGAGAACACCATGCCGCGCCGGCTGATCGACATCTCGTCGCCGTTGATGGCGGGGATCAAAAGCGATCCACCGCACATGCTGCCGCAGATCGAATACCTGGACCATCGCGCCACCGCGCCGGCGATGGCCGAGTATATGGGCGTGCGGGTCGATCAGTTGCCGGATGGCGAATACGCCGCGGTCGAGCGCGTGGCGATCAGCACGCATAACGGCACGCATCTCGATGCGCCGTATCATTTCTTCTCCACGATGAACCACGCGCTGAAGCCGGGCGGCGAACCGTCCTGGCGGATCGACGAGGTGCCGCTGGAATGGTGCTTCCAGCCAGGCGTGAAGCTGGACTTCCGGCACCTGCCGGATGGCTACGTGGCAACGCCGGGCGACGTGGAAGCCGAACTGAAGCGCATCGGGCACACCCTGCGCCCATTGGAGATCGTTGTGGTGAACACTGCGGCGGGGGCGAAATACGGCATGGACGACTACGTCGATTCCGGCTGCGGCATGGGCAAGGCGGCGACGCTGTGGCTGCTGGAACGCGGCGTGCGGCTGACCGGCACCGATGCGTGGAGCTGGGACGCGCCATTCTCGATCACCCGCAAGCGCGTGGCGGAAACCCACGACGCCGGGCTGATCTGGGAAGGCCATCGCGCCGGGCGCGAAATCGGATACTCCCACCTGGAGAAGCTGCACAACCTGGAAGCATTGCCGGCGGACGGGTTCGAAATGGTGTGCTTCCCGGTGAAGGTGCATCGTGCCTCGGCGGGTTGGACGCGGGCCGTGGCGATACTGCCAGGGTAACCGTGAGCCAGGCGCCCGGAGGGTACCGCGCATGACCGATCCTCGCGCCGCGCTGGAGGCGATCGGATTGCTGCCGGACACCGAGATCGACATCGCCGATGCCGCACTGCAACTTGCCCGCGTCGATGCGCCGGATGCGGACTGGCAGGCGGCGCGCGCCCGGCTTTCGGAACTCGCCCGCGACGCCGTTGCACTGCCGGCCGGCGGTAATCTGGCGGAGAAGGCGGCAGCCCTGGCGGACCTGCTGGCCGCGCGGCACGGCTATCGCGGCGACACGGAGCGCTACGACGATCCGGCCAACGCCAACCTGATCCGGGTGATCGAGCGGCGCCGCGGCCTGCCGGTGGCACTCGGCGTCATCTGGCTGCACGCCGCGCGCGCCGCCGGGTGGGACGCGCATGGCGTGGACTTCCCGGCGCATTTCATGATCGCGCTGCAAGGCAAGGCGACCCAGATCGTGCTGGACGTGTTCCACGGCGGCGTGGCGATGGGCGCCCGCGACCTGCGCATGTTGCTCAAACGGATCGAAGGCGACAACGCGGAGCTGCGGCCCGGCCTGCTGCTGCCGATGAACGCCAGGCAGGTCCTGCTGCGGCTGCAGAATAATATCGCCGGGCGGCGGGTGCAGGCCGGCGATCTCGGCGGTGCGCTGGCCTGCATCGAGGACATGCTGCGCGTCGCCCCCGACCAGGCGGAGCTATGGCGCCAGGCCGCCATGCTGAACCAGCGATTGGACCGGGTCAGCGCCGCGCTGCGCTGCTTCGAGCGCTGCCTGGTGCTGGTGCCCCGCGGCGACGTGGCGACACGCATCCGCTCGGCCATGGATTTGCTGCGCGGGCGGCTGAATTAATCCCGGCAGCGGCAATGACCGGCGGGATCGGGTACCTGACGCTTCGTGTATCTGCCGCCGCTCGAACTGGTGGGCGCCGCATGTGCCATGGGCGCACCGCGCGGAAGGTTGCCACGACGATCGGCGCAGGGACCCGCCGGGCGCAGGCCGTATGGCTGCGCGCGCAGGGCGGGAAAGCGTTGCGTCTTCCGCCGATTGGCCGGTTGCTCAGGCACCAGGCAAAGGTCTGTTCTTCATTTCCCCGGCTTCGGCATGTGCTGGCGCAACACCTCGTTGATGCGCGTCTTCCAGCCGCTTCCCTGATGCCGATAGGCCTCCAGCACATCCGGGTCCAACCGTAACGTCTGATTGACCTTCCTGTCCGGCTTTTCGGGCCGTCCCCTGCCACGCCGGAGTGCTTGTGTCGCCTTGGGGCCGAACACTTCCGAAACCACTTCCAATGCGGGTCGCGCACGGCGGATTTCCTCCCGCGTCCATTCGGGGTTTTCATCGTCTGGGCGCGAGGCTCTATCGTCGTTTCTCTTGCCCATACCACCTCACCTCGTTCTGGGTCGAACGTGATGTGCATCCGATTTAACGCTACTGCAAAAAAAAATCCACGGTCAAAAATATTCGCAGTAGCGGAAACTACTCGACGGACGGCTCCGTGCCGGATTTCCAACCTGTAGCCCGCTACGGCACGCCGTGCCTCACTTGCACGGATACCGTTCCGCCAGGAAGTGCATCAGCCCGTCCACCGCGCCCTCACTGCGATGCTCTGGCGAAGCGCGCGCCCATTCGACGAACTGGCCCAACGTCGCGGCCCGGGTCGGCGCGGGATTGGGGAAGCAGAACGGCCGCTTGTTGCCGGCGTGCTGCAACTCGACATCCACCACGCCCTGCGCGAAGCCGTGGCAGTAGCTGAGCTTCGCGGCCCCGCCTGGCTCGCGCGGGTTGGCGCCGCAGAGTTCGGCCAGTTCGCCGGCGGTGCGCGCGTGCAGGTTGATCGGCCGCTGCGCGTGCGCCGCCATGGGCAGCGCGAGGCAGGCAGTGGCGGCAAGCAGGGCGAGCGGCTTCATGCGAGGTCTCCTGTCGGGGCGGATGCGGCGATTCAAGCCGAGCGCGCGGCCTGGCGCCAGCGGCGCCAGCCGGAGGCGCGCAGCTCGCAGGCGGGGCAGGCGGCACAGCCGTAACCCCAGTCGTGCAGTTGGCTGCGGTCGCCCATGTAGCAGCTATGCGTCGCGGTGCGGACCAACTCCACCAGCGCATCGCCGCCCAGCGCGCGCGCCAGTTCCCAGGTCGCCGCCTTGTCGCGCCACATCAGCGGCGTTTCCAGCACGAAGCGGCGCTGCATGCCCAGGTTCAGCGCGAGCTGCATCGCCTTGATCGTGTCGTCGCGGCAGTCGGGATAGCCCGAATAGTCGGTCTCGCACACGCCGGCGACGATGCGCCGCAGGTTGCGGCGATACGCGATGGCGGCGGCACAGGTGAGAAACAGCAGGTTGCGGCCGGGGACGAAGGTATTGGGCAGGCCCTCGGCGGTCATGCCGATTTCGGCATCGGACGTGAGTGCGGTTGCGCCGAGTGCGCCCAGCGTCGCGGTCAGGTCCACCATGTGGTCAGGCCCGAGCGCCGGCGTCGCCAGTTGCGTGCGGATCGGCGCGCGGCAGGCGAGTTCCACCGCATGGCGCTGGCCGTAGGCGAATCCGATCGTCTCCACGTGCGGATAGCGCGCCAGCGCCCAGGCGAGGCAGGTGGTGGAATCCTGGCCACCAGAAAACAGCACCAGGGCGCGATCATGGTCGGTGTCGTTGGTCATGGGAGAAAGGTAACGCGCTCCCTCCCCTTGTGGGAGGGGGAGGAGTCGGTCGGAGGCTTGCACCGACCGACCCCGCCACCCAAGGGCAGCGGGGCCAGGGATCCGCTGCGTCAGTGCTTCGCCCCGTCGTACGGGGACTGCAACGTACCGGTCTGCAACGCCGGCGGCCACAGCACCACCTCGGTCTTCGCGCCCCTGAACTGGTCCAGGCCGTGCCCGGCGACGCCGCGGAACTGCACGGCGAGCACGCGTGGCTCGGTCCATTCGCCGTTCGGTCCGAACTTGATGTCGCCCGCCACGGTGTGGAACGTGTGGCTGCGGAGATAGTCGGCGAGTTTCTTCTGGTCCAGGCTGCCGGTGCCGGTAATCGCGTCGCCCAGCACCTGCATGTCGGCATAGGCGAACGGCGGCACGTAGTAGCCTAGCGGATCGACGCCCTCGGCGCCCGCCTTCGCCTGGAATTTCTTCAGGAACGCCATGGCTTCCGGCGTGGCGTAACCCTTCACCGGCTGCCAGAAATCGTAGTCCTCGATGCCGTTCAGCAGTGCCCCGAGCTGCATCTTGATCGCGGTTGACTGCAATCCGACCATGCCGCCGCCGAACATCCTGGTTTTCAGGCCGACCTCGCCGGCGGCGCGCACCATGCCGACGGTGTCGGTCGGGTAGGAGCCGACATAGACGATGTCCGGATGGGTCGCCTGAATGGCGCGCACGATCGGCGTGTAGTCGGGGGTGTCGGGCGGATAGGTCTGGTCATAGACAACCTTCAATCCCATGCGCTTCGCCTGCGCGCGGGCGCCGTCCACCGCGTTCTTGGAAAACTCGGAATCGGCACCGACCAGCGCGATGGTCTTCGGCTTCGGGTTCATCGCCGCGGCCACGGCGAAGAAGCCCTGCGAGAACGCCTCGCGCGGGCTCGTGCCGCCGGCTGGAATGATAGAGAAATAGTTCTTGTAGTGAAACTCGCTGTTTACGTCGAGGCCGAACAGACCGAGGAAGGTGAGGTTGTGCTGCATGACGATCGGCATGGCGGGCGCCAGCATGTTGGTGCCGTTGCCGCCGATCAGGATATCCACCTTGTCCACGTCGAGCAATTTGGTGACGATGCCGGGGACCAGCGAGGGATTGGACTGGTCGTCGTAATACACCAGCTTCACCGGGCGCCCGAGCAATCCGCCTTTGGCGTTGATATGCTCTACCCAGATCTGTTGCGCCAGCAGCGCGGCCTTGCCGTTGGGCGCCAGCCCGCCGGTTTCTTCGGTGTCGAAGCCGATGGTGATCGGCTGGGCAGCTCTGGCGACGGATGCGGCGAGCAGCGTGGCGCCGAGCAGAGCCAGTACGCGCGATGTTGCGGGCATAGCGGTTTCCTCCGGTTTTGTTGTGGCTCCGCCCCCCTTGTCATTGCGAGGAGCGCAGCGACGAAGCAAGCTCCCGCCTGGCGAGCCGCCCGCGGTTCCCCGAGTGGGAGCTTGCTTCGTCGCCGCGCTGCTCGCAATGACAAGTGGGGGCGAGGGCGTCAGCGGGGCGGTTGACTATGCGGATTGTTCGACCGCCGGGAACACCTCCTCCGCCAGCAACTGCATCTGCTCCAGCGCCAGGCTGTTCGGCATGCCGACCCAATGGATGCCGAGGATCAGCGTGGTCACCCCGAAGCGCCGCCGCAAATCCAGGATCTGTTCGGTCACTTCGGACGGTGAACCGAACAGGAAGCGGTCCTGCATCAGGTCTTCGAAATCAAGATCGAAATGATCGCTGGCGGGCATCACCTTGTCCTGGCCCCACGCGCGATACGCCTTGTATTTCGCTTCCAGATACGGGCTGGCGAGGCGGATCGCCTCGTCGCGCGAGCGGGCCACGAACACCTCGCGCGCCATCGGCAATTCGGCGGGGAACGGCTTGCCGGCGGCGTCGAGCGCGCGCTTGTACACCTCCATCTGCTGCGCGGTCGTGTCCAGCTTGTTGTGCGGGTTGATGAACCAGGCATCGGCCATGCGCGCGGCGCGGCGGATGCCGACCGCGACGTTGGCGCCGATCCAGACCGGCGGCATCGGGCGCTGCACCGGTTTCACCGTGCAGTTGGCGCCGTCGAGTTTGAAATACGACGCCTGCATGGTGACGAAGTCCTCGGTCCATAGGCGCTTCACCGCGGTGAGGCATTCCTCGAAGCGCGGGCCGGCGGATTTCAGCGTGGTGCCGAAGGCGTTGAACTCGATCTCACGGTAGCCGATGCCGGCGCCGAATATGAGTTTGCCGTCCGACATCACGTCGAGCGACGCGAGTTCCTCGGCGACGTGCAGCGGCGAGTGCAGCGGCAGCAGCACGACGCCGGGCAGCAGGCGCAGCTTCGGCGCCAGCATCGCCACCTGCGCGAGATAGGGAATCTGCTGGATGTACTGGAACGGGTGCGAACTGTAGTGCGAGCCCTTGGCCACCAGGTCGTAGCCGAGCTCTTCCGCCCGCTTCGCCGCCGCAAGGTCTTCCTTGTGGCGCTGCCGCATGTCGTCGCCTTCCGGGTACTGGCCCCGGATGATCAGGCCGTATTTCATGGTCGTCGTCTCCCGCCTGCCCTTGTGTCATTGCGAGGAGCGCAGCGACGAAGCAATCTCCCGCCTGACGAACCCGGACCGCTCGTCAGGCGGGAGATTGCGTCGTCGCTGCGCTCCTCGCAATGACATGACGCGCACGCTGCGTGTCATGCCACCTCGAACAGCCCCGCCGCGCCCATGCCGCCGCCGACGCACATCGTCACCACGACGTATTTCGCACCGCGCCGCTTGCCCTCGATCAGCGCGTGCCCGGTCATGCGCGCGCCCGACATGCCGTATGGATGGCCGACGGCGATCGCGCCGCCGTCCACGTTCAGCCTCTCCGGATCGATGCCCAATCGGTCGCGGCAATGGATCACCTGGCAGGCGAACGCCTCGTTCAGTTCCCACAGGCCGATGTCGTCCACCGTCAGGCCGTGCTTCGCCAGCAGCTTCGGCACGGCGAAGACCGGGCCTATGCCCATCTCGTCCGGCGCGCAGCCCGCCACCGCCATGCCGCGATAGATGCCCAGCGGGTGCAGGCCGCGACGTTCGGCTTCCTTCGCCTCCATCAGCACCGCGGCCGAGGCCCCGTCGGACAGTTGCGACGCGTTGCCGGCGGTGATGTATTTTCCGGCCTGGATCCGCTGGCCGTCGGCGAACACCGGCTTCAGCGCGGCCAGACCTTCCAGTGTGGTCTCCGGCCGGTTGCCCTCGTCCTTGCCCAGCGTGACCTGTTTCGGCGACGTGGCGCCGGTGGCGCGGTCGGTCACCTGCATGGTCGTCGGCAGCGTCACGATCTCGGCGTCGAACCGGCCGGCCTGTTGCGCCGCCGCGGTGCGCTGCTGCGAGCGCAACGCGTAGTCGTCCTGGGCGTCGCGCGGAATGTTGTAGCGCTCGGCGACGATCTCGGCGGTTTCGATCATCGCCATGTAGAGCGCGGGGATGCGCTGCACCAGCACCGGGTCCTGGGCGCGGTGGCGGTTCGCCTGCGGCGTTTGCACCAGGGAGATGCTCTCCAGACCGCCGCCCACCGTGATCTGCATGTCGTCGTCGATGATCTGCTTCGCCGCGGTGGCGATCGCCATCAGGCCGGAGGAGCACTGGCGGTCCACCGTCATGCCGGCGACGCTGTCGGGCAGGCCGGCAGCGAGCGCGCATTGGCGGGCGAGGTTGAAACCCTGCGCGCCCTGCTGCAGCGCGGCGCCCATCACCACGTCGTCGATCTCGGCGGGAGCGATTCCGGCGCGCTGCACCGCGGCGGCGATGACGTGGCCGCCGAGGGTCTGCGACTGGGTGTCGTTGAACGCGCCGCGGTAGGCCCGGCCGATCGGCGTGCGCGCGGTGGAGACGATGACGGCGCTGCGCATTGGATGTTTCCCCGGGGGTTGATTGGTGCGGAGTGTTGGCGCGGAACAAGGCGGGTGTCCAGCCAACGGCTAATGGCGATCGGGGGAAAGCGCTTGGCCGGAATTCAAGGGGGAAGGGCTTTCCTGAGGTTGGGGCGTCCGCATCTCGGAGACGGTCGCCCGAATGACATCCCGCGTTGAAACTCCTATCCCGAACCAAGCCTGGCCCTAGGCCAAGACCGCAATCATGGTTGCGAACAGAGCCACCACCGTCCCAATCCCAGTGACATGGCCGAAAGCTGAAGCATTGAGTTCACGTTCCGCATGTCACAAATCGCCAATTTCGAAATGACATGCTTCAACCGAACGACCTCGGACCGCAGTGTCGCTAACTCTTCCTGGGTCTCATGTGCTTCGTCCAACGTCGTCACTCCGGACCATGAGACAATCAAAACCGGGACATCCGGACCTCGCTCCCCGGGGTCGTGGAAGGTCGGTCCGCGCCGGGCGGACAACAAGAACCGAAGTACCACCGCTCCGACCGCGGGCGGCTCCCGCTTCGCTGCTTCCGGCCAGCGAAGAGAGACCCGCGCCGCTTGCCGACTACCCCATCGCCTTCCGCAGGTTCTCGTCCAGCTTCGCCAGGAATGCCTGGGTGTTCATCCACGGAGCGTCCGGCCCGATCAGCACCGACAGGTCGCGCGTCATGTGCCCGGCCTCCACCGTTTCGATGCACACCTTCTCCAGCGTTTCGGCGAACTGCGTCACCTCCGGCGTGTTGTCGAACCGGCCGCGATAGACCAGCCCGCGCGTCCAGGCGAAGATCGAGGCGATCGGGTTGGTCGATGTCTCCTTGCCCTGCTGGTGCTGGCGATAGTGCCGCGTGACCGTGCCGTGCGCCGCCTCGCTCTCCACCGTCTTGCCGTCCGGCGCCAGCAGCACCGACGTCATCAGCCCGAGCGAGCCGAAGCCCTGGGCCACAGTGTCGCTCTGCACGTCGCCGTCGTAGTTCTTGCAGGCCCAGACATAGCCGCCGTTCCACTTCAGCGCGCAGGCCACCATGTCGTCGATCAGCCGGTGCTCATAGGTCAGCCCGGCCTTGTCGAACGCGGCCTTGAATTCGTTGTTGTACACTTCCTCGAAGATGTCCTTGAAATAGCCGTCATACGCCTTCAGGATGGTGTTCTTGGTGGAGAAGTACAGCGGCCAGCCGCGCATCAGCGAGTAGTTGAACGACGCGCGGGCGAAGCCCAGGATCGACACGCGGGTGTTGTGCATCGCCATCGCGGCGCCGCCCTGCGCGTCAAACTCGTGCACGTCCAGCGTCTGGGCCGGGCCGCCGTCGGCCGGCTGGTAGGTCATCGTCACCTTGCCGGCGCCGGGGATCTTCATTTCCGTGGCGCGGTAGATGTCGCCATAGGCGTGGCGCCCGATCACCAGCGGCCTGGTCCAGTGCGGCACCAGCCGCGGCACGTTGTTGCAGATGATCGGCTCGCGGAAGATGGTGCCGTCCAGGATGTTGCGCAGGGTGCCGTTCGGGCTGCGGTACATCCGCTTCAGGCCGAACTCGCGCACCCGCGCCTCGTCCGGCGTGATGGTGGCGCATTTCACCCCGACGCCGTATTGGGCGATGGCGTGCGCCGCATCGACCGTGACCTGGTCGTCGGTCTGGTCGCGGTACTCGATGCCCAGGTCGTAATATTTCAGGTCGATGTCGAGATACGGAAGAATCAGCTTGTCCTTGATGAACCCCCAGATGATGCGGGTCATTTCGTCGCCGTCGAGCTCGACGACCGGGGTCTTCACCTTGATCTTCGCCATTACGCGTCCTCATTTGCCGAACCGGGAAGCGGCTGGCTGCCGTTCCTTCCGAATGCGGCCGGACATTCGCATCCGCGCGGCGCGGCGGCAAGCCTGAAGCGGGGCCGAAGGGCTCCCGCACACGCGGGCAGGTTTCTCGCCGCCGGGCGGCACCCGGCGGCACCATTTGGTTGGCGTCGCCGCGCGGAACAAGCTAAGCACACGCCGCGCCATGACCTGGCGCCACCTGCGACGGACGCCAGCCCATTCGAATGCCGGACCAACGCACCGAACCGAACAGCCGGGCGCGGACTATCCTCCGCACCGCAGCGATCCTGTTGCCGGCATTCGGCCTCGTGGCGCTCACCTGGTTCGGCACGCTCAGCGCCGTCAGCGCGCAGCGCCGGGAGGCGGAAGCCCGGATCGTCACCCGCGTCACCAACCAGGCCGCCAGCTTCCAGGAGCAGATCGGCCGGCAGATCCTCGAACTGGACCAGACGCTGCGCTTTCTGGTCGGCGCCTGGGAAGCCGATCCGGCAAAATTCCACCTGTCGGCCTGGCGCGACCGCTCCGCGGCGCTGTTCGGCATCAGCCAGGATCTGCTGCTGGCCGACAACCACGGCGTCATCGTGCAATCGACCGTGCCGGAGGCCGACGGCACCAATGTCAGCGGCCGCGACTATTTCGTGTATGCCCTGAAGCACGGCAGGGCGCAGAACGACGCCTATGTCGGGCCGGCGACCGTGGACCCCATCCTGCGCCAGTGGCACATGGAAGTCGCCCGCTGGGTGCGCCAGCCGGACGGCTCGTTCGGCGGCGTTGTCGTCGCGGATTGGCGCATCAGTGCCATCGACGCCCTGTTCCGCGCCACCGATCTCGGCCCGCACCCGCTGATGGAGCTGGTCGGGCTGGACGACGGCAAGCTGCGCGCCATCGTCGGACCGCCGGCCGGCAGTCCGGACGAACGGATCGCGGACTCGCCGATGTTCGCGGCGCTCGCCGCGGCGCCGAACGGCACCTGGACCGGCCCGTCCGCGCCGGACGGCGTTGTGCGCATACACGCCTTCCGCCGGATTGCCGGGCGCGACCTCGCCGTGGTGGTCGGCATCGACCTGGACGGGGCGCTGGCGCCATCCTACGGATGGGCGAATCAGGCCCACCTGTTCGCCGGCTGCATCACATTGCTCATCCTGGCCATGGCGGGCCTGCTGTTGCTCGGCGCGGAGCAGAGCCGGCGGCGGCACGCGGCGCTGGCCTACGACCGGACGATGCTCGCCGCGGCCAACGCCCAACTCGAAGTCTCCAAGGCGCATGCCGACGCCAAGACCGCACAGCTCGAGGCCACGCTCGAGGGCATGTCCGACGGCGTGGCGATGATGGATGCCCAATTCTGCCTGGTGGAGTGGAACCGGCACTTCCCGGCCATCGCCGGCGTGCCCCCGCAACTCCTGCGAGTCGGCCTGCCGATCGAGGACATCCTGCGCGCCCAGGCGAACGCCGGCCAGTTCGGTCCGGTCGATACGGAGGCCGAGGTGGCGCGGCGCGTGGCCCTGCTGCGCTCGGGCGGCCGTGCCGGCAGCGTCGAACGCGCGCGCCCGGACGGCCGCACCATCGAGGTGCGGCGCAACCGGTTGCCCGATGGCGGCTACGTCACGGTCTATGGCGACGTCACGGCGCGCAAGCAGGCCGAGAACGCGTTGCGCGAGGCGCGCGCCGTCGCCGAAGCGGCGACCGAGGCGAAATCCCGCTTCGTCGCCATCGTCAGCCACGAGATCCGCGCGCCACTGAACGCATTGCTCGCCACCCTGACGCTGCTGCACGACGCCGGGCTGCCGCCGCAGCAGCAGGCGCTGCTGGACATGTCCCGGCAGTCCGGCGACGCCTTGTTCGGGCTGATCAACGACATCCTGGAAATGTCGCGCATGGAGGCCGGCCAGCTCAGCCTGCGGCCAAGCGTGTTCGCGCTGCGCGGGCTGCTGGAGAGCGTGATCGACATCTTCCGTCCCCAGGCGGCCGAGCGCGGCATCGTCCTGCGCCTGGCGGCATCCCCCGAGCTGCCGCGGGAGCTGTTCGCGGATCCCGGCCGGCTGCGCCAGGTGCTGATCAACCTGCTGTCCAACGCGGTGAAGTTCGGCCAGGCCGGCGCGGTCGGCCTGCTGGCCGACCAGGAGCAGGAGGCGAGCGGCCGGCCGTGGCTGCATCTTTCGGTGCGCGACCGCGGGCCGGTCATCGAGCCGGAGGGCCGCGCGCGGCTGTTCCGCCCGTTCGCGCGCCTCGACGGCGGCGATCCGGGCGCCGAGGAACCGCTCGGCTCCGGTCTGGGGCTGGCGATTTGCCGCCAGCTCGTCTCGCTGATGGGCGGGCAGATCGGCTGCGACCCGTGGATGGCCGAGGATGGTCAGGCCGGCAACGAATTCTGGGTGAGGCTGCCAATCGCGCCGCTGCCCACCAGCCAGCAGACGCCCAGCGTGGACCTGCCGATCCGCCGCATCCTGCCGCGCACGCGCATCCTGCTGGTCGAGGACATCCTGGCCAACCAGATCGTCACCGCCACCCTGCTGCGCCGCGAGGGCCATCTCGTCGATATCGCCGCCAACGGCGCCGAGGCGCTGCGGGCGGTGGCGCGCCACCCCTACGACCTGGTGTTCATGGACATTTTCATGCCGGGCATGAGCGGATTCGACGTCGCCCGGCAAATTCGCGCCATGCCGGCGCCGGCCGGCAGCATGCCGATCGTCGCGCTGACCGCCAACGTGTCGCCGGACGATCAGGCGCTGTGCCGCGAAGCCGGCATGAATCGATTGCTCGGCAAGCCGGTGGCGCTGCCCGAACTGGTGCAGGTCCTGGCGGAGCTGGCCTGGCGCGGCCTGCCCGAACGCGGCGCGGCGGCGCGCGTGGCGCCGGCATCGGCGCGGCCCAGCCCCGTGCTGTCGGCGGAACGCATCGGCGAACTGCGCGGCTGCCTGACCGGCGACATGCTGGGCGGCATGGTCGAGGAGTGCCTGATCGACCTGCAGGCGCGGCTGCCCGCGCTGCGCCGCGCCATGGAATCGGGCAACGGTGACGAGGTGGCGGTGCAGGCGCACGCCATGGTCGGCATGGCGGCAGGTTACGGCATGACCGCGCTGGAAGCCCGGCTGCGCGCGCTGATGCTGGCCGCCCGCGGCAGCGACACCGCCCGGGCCGGCGCGCTGGCCGGGGAACTCGATGCCGAACTGAGCATGGCGGCGACCGCCTTGCGCGAGGCGCTGGCGATCGAGATGGTGTAGCGTGGAAGCTTCCGTGCTCCCGGTGAGGCGGGCGGATTATGTCCGCGTTCAGGCATCCTTAACCGATCCGTCCGATGATCCGCCGCATGTTGTCGATCGCGTCCCTCACGGCCTTGTCCGGCATCAACCCGGTTCACCCGACTCTCGTGCGGCTGCCGGGCAGCCAGCCTCCCGGAGCCCCGCCGCCGCCGCCCCAGGGTCCGTCAACCGGCAAGGGGGCGGGAGGGGTGGAGCCGACCCGCATGCTGCCGCGCGGTTCGCTGCTCGATCTGTCCGCCTGATTGGCTTGATCCGCGGCGCCGGAGGCGTCACTTTCCCTGGATGCCGGATTTTGTCCGCAGCGTTCCGGAGGGTGACGGCCGCGAGCGCCTGGTCTGCGCCTCGTGCGGCTATGTCGCGTACGACAATCCCAAGGTCGTCGTCGGCTCCGTGGTCGTAGCGGACGGTGCGGTGCTGCTGTGCCGCCGCGCCATCGAGCCTCGGCGCGGCTTCTGGACCCTTCCCGCCGGCTTCCTGGAGCTGGACGAGACGCTGGAAGAAGGCGCGGCGCGCGAGGCGCTGGAGGAAGCGCAGGCCGCCATCGCCTTCGACGGGATCCTTGCGGTGTTCAGCATCGCCCGGATCGGCCATGTGCAGGTCATTTTCCGCGCGCGCTTCGCCGATCCGGCGGCGCCGCACTTCGCCGCCGGGCCCGAGAGCCTGGAGGTGGGCCTGTACGCCTGGGACGCCATCCCCTGGGACACCATCGCCTTTCCGTCGGTGCGCTGGGCGCTGAATGCGTGGCGCCAAAGCGGCCGGGGACCGCTGGGCACTCCGGCCGGCAATCCGCCGGACGACCGGCGCGGCGTGCGGCGCGTCGGTGCCATTCCAGAGGCGGGCCCGTGACCCGCGGGCTCGCCGCATTGCTCGGCAGCTTGCTGCTGGCCGGCGCGGCTCCGCTTCCGGTCCTGCGGCTTGCGGCCCTGCCGCTGCCCCCGCCGCTGCCGGCGCGCCCGCCGGTCGATGAGGCCGCGCCAGTGCCCGATGCCGACGTGCAGGCTCCGGACGCAATGGCCCGGGGGCCCGCTGTCTTCGCCGTGCGGGTTTACCCGATGCGCGAGTTCGGCACGAGCGATGGGTTCATCCCCGGCTCGGCATATCAGTCGCCGGAGCAGCGCAAGCCGGTGCAGACTCCGGGCTTCATGGTCACCCTGCCGCTGCGATAGCCGGGCCGCTGCAATAGCCGGTGGTGCCGAGGCATCGGCGGCGCGGCGTTAACCGTCGGTTAGGAGAACAATTGTAGGTCAGGCACGGAAGTGTTGCCACTTTGATCCAACCCGAAGGATTGCCCCAATGCACGGTTCCCGACCCGTTGCCCCGGCTGAGCCTGCCTCCGATCCGCTCGTCCCGGCGGCGGGGATTTCGGATGGCGGCGCGAGTGCCGTGCGTCGGCTGGCAGCAGCCGCCGAAATCGGGCCGTTCCGGGCCGTCACCCGATCAGCGCCGGTGCAGGCCGGAGGCCTTGCCCGGATCGGCCGGATTGATCTCTCCCGGATGACCGCGGTGCCGCCGTCACACCGCCTGGCACTCTCTGCCGCCACCGCGGGCCGCGCGGCGAACCAGGCCGGCGGGGCGATGGGTTCGCCGGACGCCAGCCCGGTGGCGCCGCCGGACGGCACCTGCATCAGCTTGGGCGGGTGGAAGAAATTCCGGTGCTCGAAGACGCGTAAGCCATGAGGGGTGCGTCCGTATCCCGGACCGGTTGGCATTACGCTCGCGCGCTGACCGCCGGCAGTTGCTTGCTGGCCGCCGCGTAGCGTCGCGCCAGGGCGGCGCAAGCCATGAGCTGGATCTGGTGGAACAGCATCAGTGGCAGAATGATCAATCCGACCGGCTGGCTGGCGAACAGCACGCTCGCCATGGGCAGGCCGCTCGCCAGGCTTTTCTTCGGACCGCAGAATACCGTGGTGATCGCGCCCGCCCGGGTGAAGCCGAGCACCCGGCTGATGCCTGACGTGGCCAGCAGCACGGCGCCGAGCAAGGCCGCATCCAACAGCACCAGGGTCGCCAGCCGGCCCGTGTCGAGCTGATGCCAGATGCCGTGCGTCACGCCCTCGCTGAACGCCGCATAGACCACGAGCAGGATCGAGCCGCGATCGACCAGCCCAAGCAGGGTCTTGTTGCGGTTGGCCCAGGTGGCGATCCAGCGCCGCGCGATCCGGCCGGCGGCAAACGGCAGCAGAAGCTGCAGCACCACGTCACCGGCCGCGTGGAGCGAAAAACCGCCCTGGGCGGACAGCAGCAACCCGGCCAGCAGCGGGGTCAGCAGGATGCCAAGCAGGTTGGAGGCGGTCGCCGCGCACAGCGCCGCCGGCACGTTGCCGCGCGCGATCGAGGTGAAGGCGATGGAGGACTGCACGGTCGAAGGCAGCACGCACAGCAGCAGCAGCCCGGTCCACAGCGGCGGGGTCAGCAGCGTGGGCGCCGCGGCGCGGGCCGCCAGGCCGAGCGCCGGGAACAGCAGGAAGGTGCTGGCGAACACCGCGACATGCAGCCTTCGGTTCCGCGCGTCTGCCAGCGCCGCCTTCGGTTGCAGCCGGGCGCCATGCAGGAAGAACAGCAGCGCGATCGCCGCTTTGGTCGCATAGCCGGCGGCCACTGCGCCGTCGCCGCGCACCGGCAGCAGCGAGGCGAGCGCCACCATCCCGCCGATCGCCAGGATGTAGGGATCGACCGGCAACCGGGGCAACAGCCTGTTCATGGCGAGGACCTTTGCGCGTTCCGGCGGCGGACATCGCGGTCGGGGCGGTTGGGGCGGTTATTGTAAAGCATGCTCAGGACGTTATGTTACTCCAAGGCCATGCCCGAGACCGAACCAGAATCCAGCCGCCAGCTCACCGTTATCCCGGCCGCCACGGCGCCCAGGATCTCCCGCACCGTCGCGGCCTCCATCGTCGTGCCGGCGATCGTCGCTGACGCCGGCGACCACGCGGCGCGCCGGCACCTGGAATTCTTTGCGGCGACGATCCGGAACGAAAACACCCGGCTGGCCTATCTGCATGCGGTGGGGAAATTCTTCGCCTGGTGCGAAGACCACCGCATCGGCCAACTTGCCGACATCGAGCGGCTGCACGTGGCGGCCTATATCGAGGCACTCGGCGGGAATTTCGAGACACCGACGGTCAAGCAGCCTCTGGCGGCCATCCGCATGCTGTTCGACTGGCTGGTCACCGGTCAGATCGTCGCCACCTATCCAGGCCACGCCGTCCGTGGCCCCAAGCACGTGGTCAAAACCGGCAAGACCACGGTGCTGGACGCCGGACAGGCGCGCAAGCTGCCGGACAGCATCGACATCTCGGCCGTCGTCGGGCTGCGCGACCGGGCGCTGATATCAGTCATGACCTTCGCCCGCATCGGCGCCGTCGTCGCCATGCGCGTCGAGGACTACTATCCCAAGGGGAAGCGTTGGTGGGTTCGGCTGCACGAGAAACGCGGCAAACGCCATGAGATGCCGGCGCATCACAACCTGGAAGCCTATCTCGACTCCTAATATAGAGTCGGCCGGCATTCGCGACGGCGGCAAGGTGTCCCTCTTCGGCTCTGCGGCCGGCCGCACCGGTACGCTGATCGGCAAGCCGATGAACCGGGTCGATGCCTGGCGCATGATCCAGCGACGAGCGGCGGGGCTTGGCTTGAAGGTCCGGATCGGCCGTCATACGTTTCGCGCAACGGGTATGACCGCCTATCTCGAAGCCGGCGGCACCCTCGAAAACGCGCAGGCGATGGCAGCGCATGAAAGCCCGCGCACGACGAAACTCTACGATCGCACCGGCGACGCGATCATGCTCGATGAAGGTGAGCTGATCGCGATCTGAGGTGTGTAGGATCGTGGCGCGGGGAACAGCTGGCGGGTGATTCGGAGAATGGCACGATTGCGTTCGAGTTCGACCGTCGGCGGAAGCTTGGGAATGCCCGCTTCCATGTCTCCGGCCGTTCGCCCATCCGTCGTAGCGCGCGGCGCATGGGCCGCGCTTGCGGGCATCGCGGCGACGGTTTCGGCACTGTCGATCGCCATATGCGCGGCGGCACTGGAACTGATCTGGCAGGGCCTGCTGCTCGCGTCTCGTCACATCAGCCGGGTTGATCTTCTCTCCGCGTTATTGATCGGCCTGGTGCTGGCCTTCCTCGTCGACCCGCTGATGGAGCGCTTTCGCTCTGCGCTGTCGCGAGATCGGCCGCAGGAAGCCGCGTCCGCCAGCAACGAACGCAATCCCCTGTTCAGCACGTGTATCGGTATTGCATTTGCATTCGTATCCGTGTGCCTGCACAGCGCCCTGGGCAGCTTCGTCTCTGGCCCGGAGGGCCATGCCGGCGCCGATTTGGCGGTGCTTGAGGCTGCGGTCAGGCTGACAGCCGCATGGGCCTTGGTGCCGTTCTTCGTAACCCTCGCCTGGATCGGCGCACGCCGCAAGTGGGTGAAAGTTCCGTTTGGAATTGTGGCAGCCACGTCCCCCTTGTTTGCGGGCTGGTTGTTCTCCTGGGCTTGGCAGACCGTGGTGATTACCGCCATTCCCTGCGTCGCGATCCTCCTCCTTGGATACCGGCACGCCATCGGCGAGCCGCGCCAATTCGGGTTCGCCCGTTACGCCCGGACCGTCGTATTCGTGGCGGCGATCTGGCTTGCGGCAACCGCATTGGTGCAGGTTGTTCTCTACTCTCTCGCCATTGATCCGTTCCAGTTCGGTGGCTTTCTGGAGTTCTGGATCGATGCACGATTTTATCTCGGCTGGGCGCTGGGACTGCTGATGACACCGTTTTCTTTTCACACCAGCCCTGAGGGTTCGGCCGCCGCCCAACAGCGCTGATCTGGCGGCCGTCACTCGTGATGAGCGAAGCGTGCGCTATGCCGCCGCTCCGGCAACATAGATCGATCGACGAGGCTGGCAGAACACCTTCTGAAGCATCGGCTCAAACGCCTCGAGCGGCACCGATTTGAAGTTCGGATCGAAGGAGACCTGATCGAACAAGCGGCAGAATTCTTCGGTCTTCTCGAAGTGCGGATGACCGCGAAATTTCTCGCGCATGTCCCGGTCGAGCCCAAGGAAGTGGAAGAAGTAATACCCCTGGAAGATGCCGTGATGCTTGACCATCCAATGGCTCTCCTCTGAAACGAAGGGCTGGACGATGGCGGCCGCGACATCCGGGTGATTGCGAGGGCCTAGGCCATCACCGATATCGTGTAACAGGGCGCAGACAACATATTCCTCGTCGCGCGTCGCCTGATACGCGCGGGTCGCGGTCTGTAAACAATGCTCCAGGCGATCGACCGGAAACCCGCCGTCGTCGCCACGCAACAGCGCGAGATGCGCGATAAGGCGATCCGGCAGCTTCCGTGCGAAGTGCTCCATCTTACCCCAGATCAGTTGCCATTCATCATGGGTGCTTTCAGTGAGCGCGTGAAATTTGGCGCGGTCATGTGTATTACTTTCCATAGCCACTCTCCTTTCTGGTGATTTCGCCGCTGACGAGATTACAACGACAACATTCTGTCGACACCGCGTCAGTTGCGATACGAAGGGTCGATCCGCTCCACCTTGCGCAGCAGCGCCGGCCACGCCAGCGCGCCGATGGCCGATTCCGTTACCGTTTCAGCCTGCTGCTGGGCGGTTGCGATGATGCGCGGGTCGATGCGGACCAGCTCGCCGCCGCCGGCCTGCGCGCGCACCTGAATCGTGCAGGCGGATTCGAACGTGTACATGAACAGGAAAGCGTCGGGCACGTTGCCGGCGACGGTGAGCAGACCGTGGTTGCGCAGCATGAAGAAGCTCTTCGCGCCAAGGTCGCGCACCAGCCTTGGCTTCTCGTCTGCGCGCAACGCGACGCCTTCATAGTCGTGGTAGCCGAGCGACGACAGCACGAACATGGATTGCTGCGAGATCGGCAGCACGCCATCCTTCTGCGCCGAAACCGCGGCACCGTTGATGCTGTGCACGTGCAGCACGCAGTGCGCGTCTTCCCGTGCGGCGTGGATCGCGCTGTGGATGGTGAAGCCCGCGGGATTGATGTCGTGCGGCGAGTCCATGACCTTGTTGCCGTCGAGATCGACCTTCACCAGGCTGGACGCGGTGATCTCGTCGAAGGTCATCCCGTACGGGTTGATCAGAAAGTGATGCTCGCCGCCGGGAACGCGGGCCGACAGATGCGTGAAAATCAGGTCGTCCCAATGGAAATGCGCGACCAACCGGTAGGCGGCCGCCAGCGCCACGCGCTGTTCCCATTCTTCCGGTGTCACCCGGTCACGCACGCTGAACGATGACGATTGCTGGTTCATTGTTCTCTCCTCGGTTTGTCGATGATCAGGCTCGTTGTCGAACGGGCCGGTTGACATCGGGCCGCTCGATGTTGACAGTGGATACACTACCATGTATCCTCTGTCAACATCCTCGGGAGCCGGCCGTGCTGAAAAAGAATTGCCCCACAAAACCGCACCCCTATCATCACGGCGACCTCCGCCGCGCGCTGATCGATGCGGCGCTGCAACTCGTCACCGAGGAGCAGGACTGGACCTTCTCGCTCCGCGAGGTCGCGCGCCGCGCCGGCGTCAGCCACCACGCGCCCTACAATCATTTTCCTGAAAAGTTGGACCTGCTGGCGGCCGTCGCCGCCGTGGGCTTCGAAAGGCTGCGCGACGGCATGCTGCGCGCGATGGCCGGTATCGACGATTCGGAGGCGCTGCTCGCCGCGATTTGCCGGACCTATATCCTGCTTGGACTGGAAAACCCCGCGCTCTATCGGCTGATGTTCGGCCCAGCGCTATCTGCTTCCGGTTCCGCCGACCGACCGGCGGTCGCTCGCGTGGCCGGCGCCGAAGCCAGGGGCGTGCTCGCAGACGTTATCCTGCACGGAGCCCGCTCCGGCGCTTTCGCTGTCTCGCCCGAAAACACCGAGGACGTCGGTACGGCCGCGCTCTCGGTCTGGTCGGCCACGCACGGCCTGACGATGCTGGCGATCGACCGGATTCCGCCGCCGGACCTGTCCATCGACGCGATGATCGAGCGGTTGCTGCGCATCGTGGTTACGGGCCTGCGCAAGCCCCGCGCCCGGGCGGCGGCGCCCAGAGAGGGAACAAGGCAGCCATGATCACGCCCGCGTTCATATTCACGGTCTTCATGCTGACATTGGGGCCGGTACGAACGGTGCCGGCGTTCTTTGCGATGACCCGGGATGCCGCGCCGGCAACCATGCGCGCGCTGGCGCTGAAGGGCACGGCGACGGCGACGGCCATTTCGCTCGTCATTGCCCTGGTGATGACCGGCGTGGCCGCATCGTGGCGGGTTTCGCCCGACGACTTGCGCCTCGCCGGCGGCATTCTCTTGTTCGCCGCTTCCCGCGAGGCGATCGGCCAGTTCAGCCGTCCCGCAGCGGCGCCGCAGCCTGCCATGCCGCCCGCTCACCCGGCGGTGACGCCGCTGGCAATACCCACCATCGTCACGCCCTGGGGCGTCACGGCGATTTTGTTTTTTGCCGATCTTGCCTTCGGCGATTCCCTCATGTTGGCGACCGTTATAGGAATACTGCTCCTCGTCATGCTGCTGAACCTGATTGGGATGATGCTGGCGCGGCAGATCATCTCGCGCCTGGGCACGATGACATTCCAGGTTCTGGGTTGGATTTTTGCCGTGCTGCAGGCTGGTCTTGCCGTGGACGCTGTCGTCAGCTCACTGCGCAACCGCGCCCTGTTCCACCCGGTCTGATGACTTTCTTTACCATGATAAAACATGGTTATCGTGATGTCATTCCATGATAAACGAGGAACACCCGATGCTCGATCCGGTGCTGCTGGACAGCTTCCTGGCCGTGGCGCAGACGCGGAATGTCACCGAAGCCGGGCGGCGGCTCGGGCTGCGCCAGTCCACCGTCAGCCAGCACGTGCGCAAGCTGGAGGAAGTCGCCGGCCGGCGGGTGCGGTTCGGCACGTCCGAGGATTTCGTGTCGTCGCGCCTGCCGGAGGTGCTGCGCGACTTCGTGCAGCGCCATCCGCTGGTGGACCTGGAGCTGACGGTCGATCTGAGCGCCTCGCTGAACGCGATGGTGGACGACGGCGCGCTGGACGTGGCGCTGTGCAAGCGGCGCGCGGGCGACGACCGGGGGCGGCTGGTGTGGCGCGACCGGCTGGCCTGGATCGGCACCGAGGAGACGCGCATCGACCCGGGCCAACCGCTGCCGCTGATCCTCTACACGCCGCCCAGCATCACCCGGACCGCGGCGCTGGAGACGCTGGAGCGGCTCGGGCGGCCGTGGCGCATCGTGTGCTCCAGCGGCAGCCTGAGCGGCCTGCGCGCGGCGGCGCTGGCCGGGCTGGGCGTGACGGTGCATGCACGCGGGCTGATGCCGGAGGGGCTGTCCGAAATGCCCGCGGCCTGCCGGCTGCCGGAACTGGGGGAGGTGGAATTCGTCGTGCAGGGGGGCGGGCGGGATCGCCGCGGGCCGCCGGCGGCGCTCGCCGAGGCAATCCTGGCAAGCGGCGACCGGCTGCAGCGGCGATAGGCTTCCTCCCCCGCGATTTCGGGAGAAAGTGAGGGTGACGCCAAGTGACCGGTGTCACACTGGGCGCCCTAAAGACTGACGTACGCGCGCGGGAACCGAGTACCATGTCGCGCGGCTGGCCGCCTGACGAAGCAGCCTTTCGGCCGGTTGGTATCACACCAACCGGCCTTGATGATGACCCATCGAGCGAGGCAGCGGCCGGTTCGCTTGGGACGCCACCCGCCGCATCACCGGCCCGATGGTCCCGGGGCGAATCGGTCAGGAAATGCTGCAGCCGCTGGTAGTCGGTGTCCGGTGCGACATCGGCCATCCACCCCCTCGCCTACATCTGCGACTCCGGCGACAGCAGCACACAGCCCAGCCGCGAACGGCCCAGCTTCCGGCACGCCCGCGCCGCCGCCTCATGCGACAGCCCGGTAAGCCGCGCCCGCCACAGCACGCCGTGCGTCACACGCACGCTGGCCACGTAGGGATGTGCCACCGCCAGTTCGACATGCGCATGCTCGCGCGCGTTGCCCAGCGCGAGGCGCGCCTGGCTCGCGGTGATGAAGGCGCCGACCTGGATCGCCCATTGCCCGGTCGCCGGGCCGCCGGTGAAATGGTGGAATGGGATCGGCTCGGCATTGGCCTGCGCGATCAGGTGGAAACCGCCGCGGGCCGGCGGCGGCGGTGGCGGTGCCACCAGCGCGTATTGCCGTGGCGCCGGCATCGCGACCGCGCGCGGCGGCTCGGGCAATTGCGCCACCTCGACCGGCCTGCGCGCCGGCACCCGCCCGCCGCCGCCCCGGCTGGCGAACTGCGCCGCGCGGCCATAGCGGGTGCCCGGCGGTATGTAGATCGGCAGCGCGTTCATCGCGTATTGTTCGGCCGGCGAGCGATGCTTTGGATACACCCCGACGATATCCGGACCGATCATCGCCACATAGCGCCGGGTCTCGTCCGGCAGCGGACGATTGTTGCTGAGATAGTCGTCCAGCCGGTTCGGCCCGGCATTGTAGGCGGCCAGGAAGCCGGGCGAGCCGTAGATGTCGTACATCTCGCGCATATAGGCGACGCCCGCCATGATGTTGTTGTACGGATCGAATGGATCGTCGCCCAGGTTGTACTGCTGGCGCAGTTCGTCATAGGTTGACGGCATCACCTGCATCAGCCCCATCGCGCCGGCGCCGGAGGTGATGAGCTGGCCGTCAAGATACTCCTTGCCCCCGGACTCCACGCGCATGACGGAACGGATCCACAGCTCGGGAACATCGAAGCGCTGCGCGGCAGCGTGGATATACGGACCCCATGGATCCTCCGGCGGCCCTGGCGGTACGTAGTTGTTGCGCGCTTGCTCGGCGTAGCGCGCCGCTTCCCGCGAGGCCGAGGGTCCCGGCGTGTGCGAAGCACAGGCGGCGAGCAGGGCAAGAGCGCCGAACGAAGCCGCAACGCGGGCAAGGCGGGCGACGCGAGTGCAGCAGGGCATCCGGCAAGGCCTCCGTCGTGGCGCGGCCGCAATGGCCGGAGGGCACGACGGCCGGATGGCCGTCGCTTGAGGTGGACGATCAGGAAACGCCCGTAAGCCCTTATCGCAGATCGCTGATCGGTGCAAGATTCTCTTCGGCCGCCGCCCCGCCAATCGCCGCTTGCCTTCGGACCGCGGAATCGGCACGATTGCGCAACACCAGGCACTCGGCGGACTCCAAGCGATGCCGTTCCGTTCAGCAGGTTTTTGCGCGCTGCTGGTGCTTGCCGGCTGCGCGACACAGGTGAAACAGCCGCTGCCAAAGGCGCGGGCCGCCCGGCCCGCCGGCGTGCGGGGCACCATCCTGGCGATGCGCCCGGTGCCGGCGGAATCCCCCGAACCCGCGCGAATCCTGCTGTCCAGTCTGGGCAGTCAGGGCGCGCAACCCGCCGCCGGCGTCTTCGAGTTCATCGTTCGCACCGCAAGCGGATCGACAATCGCCGTGGTCCAGCCGCGAACCGTTGGCCTGCGCCCGGGCGAGCCTGTCAGCATCCTGCGCGGCCAGAACACCCGCATCGAAGCGCCGCCGCCCGATTGACCACGGTTGCCCAGGCCGGATGGATGGGCTATCCGCCTGCCGCGCATGATGACCGGCACCACACAAGCAGCGCGCGACGCGTTGCTCGACCTCCAGGCGGACATGTCGCTGGCGGCGCGCAATCGCCTGGCTGTGCGCGACGTGGGCGACGGCGCCGCGCTATGGCCGCTGGCCTGGACGCTGGGCTGGCTCGACATCAAGCTGCGCTATCGCGGTTCGACGCTCGGCCCGTTCTGGATCACGCTGTCCACCGGAATCATGGTCGCCGCGCTCGGCGTGCTGTACTCGACGCTGTTCCGCACCAACATTCATGACTATCTGCCGTTCCTGTCCCTGTCGATAGTGCTGTGGAACTTCCTGGGCGCGATCGTCAGCGAATCCTGCACGACGTTTACCGAGGCCGAGGCGGTGATCCGTTCGGTGCGCATGCCGTTCTTCGTCTTCGCCATTCGCATGGTGATGCGCAACCTGCTCGCGCTGGCGCACAACATCGTGGTGATTGTCATCGTCTTCGCAGTCTTCCTGATATGGCCTGGCTGGCACGCCCTGCTCGCCCTCCCCGCCCTCATCCTCTGGGTGTTGGATGCGCTCGCGCTGGCGCTGTTGCTCGGCAGCTTCTGCGCCCGGTTCCGCGACATTCAGCCGATCGTGAACAGCGTCATGCAGATTGCATTCTTCATGACGCCGGTGATCTGGCGGCCGCAGCAACTCGGCCGCCATGTCAACCTGCTGCCGTTCAATCCGTTCTTCGACCTGCTGGAGATCGTCCGCGCGCCATTGCTCGGCACGCTGCCGAGCACGATGATATGGCTTGGCGCCGCACTGTACAGCCTTGTGCTGTGCGGCGCCGCATGGGCCTTTTTTGCCCGTGCGCGCGGCCGCGTCGCTTTCTGGCTCTAGGCACGCATGCCACCGGCATCCGGCAACGTGCGCATCAGCATCGACGGGGTTTCCGTCTCGTTTCCGCTGTACCACGGCAACGCGCGCAGCCTGAAGAAGCTGGTGCTCGCCGCCGCCTCCGGCCGGCTGGGACAGGACCGCCAGAAGCGCGTCGTCGTGGAAGCGTTGCGCGACATCAGTTTCACCCTGCGTGGCGGCGATCGGCTGGGCCTGATCGGCAGCAACGGCGCCGGCAAGACCACGCTGCTGCGCACGCTCGCCGGCATCTACGAGCCGGTGACCGGCCATGTCCGCGTCGAGGGCAGCCTGAACGCGCTGCTCGATGCGAGCCTGGGGATGAACCTCGACCTTACCGGCCGCGAGAACATCATGCTGCGCGGCCTGTACAACGGCCTGCCGCGCCCGGCGCTGGGGCAACTCGAGGCGGACGTGACCGCGTTCGCCGGCCTGAGCGACTTCATCGACCTGCCGGTGCGCATCTATTCGTCCGGCATGGTGGTGCGTCTCGGCTTCGCCCTCGCCACGGCGATCCGCCCGCAGATCTTGCTGATGGACGAGTGGATCCTGGCCGGCGATGCGCAATTCCTCGACCGTGCGAGGCACCGGCTCGAGGCGATGGTGCGCGGTGCCGAAATCCTGGTGCTGTCCACGCACAATACCCCGATCGTCCGCACCTGGTGCAACCGTGTGTTGTGGCTCGACGAGGGCCACATCCGCGCCGATGGGCCGCCGGACGAGGTGCTGGAACAATATCTCGGCCATCCGCTCGAGCCGTTGCCCGAGGCGGCCGAGCCGGCGACGGCGGAACACCTCTGAATCCCTGGCGGGCGGCGCGGTCTCCGGCCACGATTTCTACCGTGATGCCAACCGGCCGAGACGCTGGCTCTCCGGCGGCGTGCCATGCGACAGCCCGGCCATTGTTGGGGTGGACGGCCCCACGGCATCTCGTGCCACTGTTGGGGGTGTCACAACCCAGGTCAGGAGCCGCCGATGAGCGAGATTGGCCGCATTGGCCTCGACACGTCCAAGACCGTGTTGACCCGCACGGGGTTGACCAGGCTGGGCAACCGGTGCTTCGGGTGAACCGACGGCGAGCGCGGATGATCCGGTTGTTCCGCAAGCGCGCGCCAACCGTGGTTGCCATGGAGGCATGCGGCGGGTCGCACCACTGGGCGCGCAAGCTAAGCTCGACTTTCCGCAATTCACGCGGAGAGGCACAGCGTCTCCACGAATCGATTTAGCAATCGGGCGGGAATTTCGACGGTCTCGCTGCCTGACCGGGACGCGGATAAATCCTGCGGGGTCCACAGTACACGCCGGACAGCCGCGATTGCATCGCTGAACGTCGGTTGAGACTTATTGTACCAGGCGGTCGCATGGGACCGGACCGCGATGGTTGGTAGGCCCATCAATGCGTGCGCCCAAAGGGTGACCAGCGAGTAGAGTCCGAGCAGCGCCGGGGTGGTGCGCAAGATGGCCGGATCGGACCATTGCCGTTGCGTTTCGACACTTAGGTGCTCGCGGACTTCCTGGAAGGTGGTCTCGATCCGCCAGCACCCGGATGTGGTGCCAGACCGGCACGGTGAAGCACGGGCGGAACACCGCCAGCCAGTGACCGAGGACCGCCGGTATGCAGGACGCGGCGGATGACGCACCGTCCTGTCAATCGATGACGCGCTACGATTTATCGCCCAGGAAGATATCTTCTGGGTCATGACATGATGGCTCGGATTTGAAATTGCGGAAAGTCGAGCTAACCCATCTTATTCACCGGATAAGTCGATCCCGGATTGATAGTGAGCAAGCAATGGAACCCGGCGCGCCCCATCCGCGGCAGGGTGACCCGCATTTCAGTCCATATCTGTCAGGCGCCAGGGGTTGATCAGGAGGGGT